>JBCDFX010000072.1:0-12604 GCA_039177155.1 Cyanobacteria bacterium P01_H01_bin.119 | reverse complement strand
GTTAAGGCCACCCCCAGCCGTATAGTTCAGGGCGCGAATAGTGATAGATTCTTGGGCTAGGGTTGAGCGGGAGACTAAAAAACGGTCGTATTCGTCCAGCTCTGCCAAATCCAGCCGGGGAATAAACATCACATCGCCGTCTTCTAGCCGCAAATCGGGAATGGCATCTCCCTCGGCTAGAGGGGTAAATAAATCGACTTCTGTTTCGATCATTTGACCGCTCGGCAAGCGGCGACTAATCCGAACCGCTCGCAAATCTGCCAGTCCGGTTGAGCCACCAGAGGCCAACAGCGCCGTAGAGACCTGGGGAGCCGGCAAAGGATAGAAGCCGGGGCGCACCACCTCACCCAAAATCGTGACTTCTACAGGACGTTGAGCCGTCAGCGTCAGGTCAAGGTCTGGATTAATAACATATTGATCGTAGATGGCGCGAATTCTGGCTTGGGCTTCGGCCAGGGTCAAGCCTTCAAGGGTGACAGAGCCCTCAATCGGAATAATGACATTCCCTTCCAGATCTAGAGTGGCCTGAAAGCTCAGATCTGGGAATCGCTGCACGCTCACAAAGATCCCGTCTCCAGGCCCCAGACGATAGACATCAAATTCGGGCGGCGTGTTGACGTTAGGCTGCCCCATAATTGTGTTGAGTATTTCTGGGGTCAGCGGTGGGCGATCGCTTTGATTAGGGCTGCCGTCCGCATCTTGTGGCGCTGGCTGAATTGGCAGATCCAAAGTCTCATCACCTAAAGTCTCGTCACCATTATTGGGCTGCTCTGCCTGGGCTAGGCTGTCTTCAACCTGCTGCTCTAGCTGCAGAGATTCAAGCTCCTGAAGCAGGCGCTCTTCGCTATGAGATGGAGTTGAGATTCCCGACGTGAAGGGCAGCAGCCGATGCTCTAACGCTGTTGCCTGCCCCGGAGCAGCTGCAGCGTTTACGACCAGGCCAGCCACTACCGAAGCCCCAGCCCATGCTGCCATAGCACTGTGACGGTTTGCGTGGCGATGAACTCGACCTATCGGCACCGTTTTTTGAGCCGTGGGGCAAACACAGCGGTGGGCTCGTGAACCAGAAAAGGAGAACAACATGGACATAAATGGGGCCATTAGAGGGCAGACACCGAAACCAGGTGCCGGGTCAGAATCTTTACAGCTACAGCAGCCGACCGGACAATTAGAACAAGGCTGCAAGTTAGGTTGCTTGTATATCAGCCACTCCAACGATACTGGATGCGGTGAGCAATCTGACTAACGCTATATGCTGCTGCTTAGGAATCTCAAGACTCTCGACTTTGACACCCTGCGATAGTTCCTGATACAGACCAAATTAACGGGTTTCGGCACACTTTACGGCTGAAATGCTGCAACACGGCCTCGCTACTGAAGCGCCGCATTACCGTCTGCAAGCGGCCCCTCCAGCAGCGCGCTCTGAATAGCCTGCCCTATGTCTAGCGCGAACGCCTCGTAGGACTGAATCTCGTCTAGAGGCTCTATGGGCATCAGTACGCTGACTGCAAGCCACGGCATCCGCAGGCGATCGCGCCACTGAGTGAACTGATCGGCAAAAAACCACCGATTTGGCGAAAAGTGTCCGCCATTCGCCCAGGCGTACCACTGCAGAACGGCAAAGGTTTGCTGTTCGTTGCGGCTGCGCAGAAACTGAGCGGTTACCGGAACCGCTCTGCCGTTTTGATCCGCTGCTTCAAAACGAAGCACCGTCCTAGATTCTGTCTGTAGGCTGAGGCTCCCCCCTAAGTCAATCCACTCGACCTCAGGCTGATCGCGATGCCAGCTCTGCACATGAGTAAGCACCATCACCACGGGCGGTGAGGGCTGGGCCATTGCCTCAGGATTTGCAGGGCGAAATTCGTTTAGTAGCCAGTCTTCGCCGCCGATGGGAACCTGCTCTTGAGCAGCGGCACTCCAACCGGGTAGCTCAAACCCATCTTCTTCAATAGCTTTAAGCCGATTTAAGCCGGCTACATCTAAGGGCTGCGTCCACGGCCAGTTGCCATTGAAGTAATCGGGCAAAGCGGCGATCGCAACAAGTGCTGCCATTACAATCACCACCGCAATCCGAATCAGCTGCTTCGGCCTAAGATTAGACGGAGCTGGTGTATCTGCGACTTTCATAGAAAATTCTCTCTACTGCTGCGCCAAACTATCAAAATGTACCGCCGCTGCCGCCGCCTGCATCTAGCTTCAGATTTAGGGCCTTGGGCACATGTCGCTGAATCACCTGAATCAGCAGCAGCAGCGAAAATAGCAGCCCTGCGGAATACAGATCCCCTCCCCAGCTATCGTGAAGCCAGTGAAACGCACCATGCATGCCGGCTCCGTGAAAAAAGCTCAACACCGTGTTCCTAATGATGTTGCCGGTGACGCTTAAAAATATAACGCCGAAAAGAAACAGCCCGGTACGCAGTCGAGATTTCCAAACATCAGTCCAGTACAGCAGCATCATAGCCACATACAGGCTGGTAAAGAGCAGCTTTAGCCCAGCGCAGTGGGGGGCTACCTCCACAGGCTGATTATTGACCAGTAAGTAAATATCGTTGACCGTGACATCAACGCTTAACTGCAGCAGAATAAAGCCTGCCGTCGCCGCAATAAAACGCTGCAGCGGCAAAATATAGGGTTCAATCAAGTAAGGAACCTGGGTTGGTGTGGCAAAAAAGACCAGCACCAGCGGAAAAAACTGTAGCTTTGCCCCAGCCCAGCCCTTCAGCGTTAGGGTTACTCCAAGCAGAATAATTGGCAGCGACAGGTTCATCCAGTCCGGCAATCCGCTTAGATAAAATACGGATGCCAATACAATGAGTCCCCAGCCTAAAGGATGGCTCCGATCGGGCAGCGATCGCCACTGCTGCCGCTGGTTCCAAACCAGATAAGCCGCAAATGGCAACCCTATAAGGGCATGGCTAAAGTACTCGTGCTGAATGCTGATGGACTTGTTAAGCCATCCGTCAACCCAGTGCCAAATCAACGGAGTGTATAAGAGCCCTAATAGCCCCAGTAGTGCCGCTTCCAAAGGAGCCGTCGAAAAAAAGCTTGGCAATCTCTTTGAGAGTGAATTCATAATTAAAATTAGGCTACCGAATTAACGGGCTGGACTCGACTACGCCCGGCCTCATCTAACGTTTGCTGAATCGCTGTAATCACCCTATCCATTTGATCTGTGGTTAGACCGGGAAACATCGGCAACGACAGAATTTCTTGGCTCAAGCGCTCAGCCTTGGGAAAGTCACCGGGCTGATGTCCCAAGCTATGAAACGCAGGCTGCAGATGACACGGCACCGGATAGTGAATTCCGGTCTGCACCCCTTGGGCCGTCAGCGCCAACTGTAGGGCTGTCCGATCCACCAGGCAGTTAGACATCACGCGCACCACATATAAATGATAAACATGGCCTGTACTAACCTGGTTCAACAGGGGCACAATACCCGCGTTGCCTAAAGCAGCTAGCTGCTGGTCATAGTATTGAGCGGCCTGATTGCGCGACTGGTTCCACTCCGGCAGGTGAGGCAGCTTGGTTTGCAGCACAGCCGCCTGCATCGTATCTAATCGGCTGTTGGTGCCATTAGGATCGGTATGAAAATATTTACGCGTTGCCCCGTAGTTACGCAAAGAGCGGACCGTTTGGGCAACCAGTTCACTTTGGGTTACCACCATACCGCCATCTCCCAACGCCCCCAAGTTCTTGCTGGGATAAAAACTAAAGGCGGCAGCAATGCCCACAGAACCGGCCCGGTAGCCATCCCGCTCCGCCAGATGAGCCTGGGCAGCATCTTCAAAAATCAGCAGATTGTAGCGATGGGCCAAATCCAGTAGCTCAACGGGCGAAACCATCTGTCCATAAAGATGAACCGGAACAATCGCCCGCGTTTTGGGTGTAACGGCACGGACGGCTGCTTTTAGGTCAATTAGCGCAGTCTCTGGATCACAATCGACGAAGACTGGCACTGCGCCCGTGCGCAAAATACCCATTAGGGTTGCCACAAAGGTGTTAGCGGGGAGCAGCACTTCATCACCGGGGCCGATACCACAAGCCTGTAGCCCCAAAGCGATCGCGTCGGTGCCGCAGGCTACACCAACGCCGTAGGCGCTACTGCAGGCCGACGCAAAACGCTGCTCAAAATCTTTGAGGGCCTGGCCTAAGATGTAGTCGCCCTGGCTCACGACTGTCTCAATTGCAGTCATCAGTTCAGTCTGAATCCGCTGATGCTGAAGGGACAGGTCAACAAAAGGAATCTGTGAGGGAATCTGTGAACGAGAAACAGAAGTCATTGAGGTTTTATCGATAACGCACGGCAACTAATCAAAGGTTTAGGCAGACCCGATCCTTAGTTTGAACGACCAGGGATCTTTTGAGTATGGGTTAGCAGCCCAAGACAGTGAAGTGTCTGTAAACTTTTTGCAGTTGGACAATCTATCCTACGCTGCAATTGTGTACCTCCAGCTTTCCCGGATCTCAACGAGGCACCACACTTTTGGTGCAATAAACTAGGGGCTGTCATCAGTTAGCGGTCAAGTCTTTATGCCGAATGCGTTTCAGCCCCTAGTTTATTGTGCGGGGCGGGCACGGTAATGCTTACAGCGGCAACATTCTGGTTTTAATTGATGACGCGCCCTTGGCAATTTATGATCTTTTAGCGACGCTATCATTTGCTCTCTAGTTATTTCTCTATCGGGTGGGGTTAGATCTGATCTGCCAAAGACAAGAATCTGGCGCTTATTCTAAATATCTGACTAGGTATCTGACTAAATTCAAAAATGCTGTGACACAAGTTGACTGCTATGGACTTTGCAACCGCGGCTCGTTTTGTCTTGAGCCAGGCCCTTGGCTTAGACACTCAGCCTGACTACTTTATCTATCGCCTTAGTCAGGGACAGCCGCCAGTTCCTGGGCAGGTGACATCTCTATTGCTGGCGCTCAAAGTTTTATATGAAGAACTCCGCTCGGCAGATACCCTGGAGCGTTCACTAGCCTGCGCGCTGTTTGTCCTGGCCTACGACAGTCGGGCACACTACCGAGCTGGCGCTGAGGCCGGCGTTGAGTGGCCTCCTCTCTTAGATGAAGACCTGACTCGGATTGCGATCGCAGCTAAACAGATTTTCGCCGATATCTGAGTCTGGCGGCAGTCTTTATCATAATTAATCCTTGTCTTATCAATCAGGCTCGACACCATCCCAATGCTGTTGGGAGAACTCGCAAGCAAGAATAGGGTCGAGATAACTATCGAAATTCTCAACTTTATTCAAATTTTATCCTTGTCACGGTCATTTTATAGTGCCTTAACTCGCGTTCAAGCATTCTTGCCTAGATCGAAAGAACGCTTATCTGTTTTTCTGTTTCTCAAAAGGAGCTATCTAATAAAGATCTGGCCAATAAAGATTTAATAAAGCTCTCAGGCATTTCCTTTCTGTATGGGATATGGCCTATCTAATCAAGGCAAAGATTCCCCCCTTATCCACATACCTGACTAGATTCAAAAAACGCTGTAGTGTGAACTTGATTCTTTCACCGTGGGGAGAATGCCGACGTACTCGACAGTTTTAACGAGAGCAAAGCTTTACCCAAAGCAGAATTACAGGGATATTGAGAATGGCGTCTTATCAAGAAATTCATAAATTTTAGACGTATTTTTTAGCTCGCGTAAATATCTCAGTGACATATCTAAGGGGCGTGTATTTTTTAATTCCGAACACTTCCGCTGTTTATCGGATACCCCAAACTATCATCGGTGTTAGGGTGATTTAGGTTGTCTTTTGCCAATAAAAATAGCCATTACTTTTAACTTGGTTAAATGTTTTAAGGCATCTTCTAGACAGCTCCAATGATTTAGCCCGTTAACACGAAGCAGAACTGATGACTAATTCTGTAAGCCCAATTAACCATCCTTCAACGCCAAATGATGCTGTCGGCGTTTATGAGTGTGAGATTCGCCTCAAATTTCGGCTGATTGAAGAATCAGCATTTATACGGAACAAAGAAGAACTTATACAGTTCCTGGTCGATGCCTATGCCTATGGCAGTGATGATTACATGGAATCCTTAGATACCGAGGTTACGGTAAACCCTATTCAAGAGCTAAATGCGTCTCCTCAGATGCGGCGTCAGCTTATTCGGCTCCGCAGTACGGGCAACTGAAATTGACACTGTTCTGTCGGTTCGGTATAGTTAGAAACGTCTGAAAGCAGGCCCCCATCGTCTAGAGGCCTAGGACACCTCCCTTTCACGGAGGCGACAGGGATTCGAATTCCCTTGGGGGTATTTTGATATTCGAGGCACTAGTGGGTAGAAGGGTTTCAGCCTTCTACCCATGTTGTTTTGAGGGACCATAACGGCTTGTGCTCTCTGTCGTTGGCTACTGCTACGCAGCCAAAACGCTTTCTGGAGCAGACTTTAGTTATGGCGCTGGCTGAAAAATAGCACAGTGCGGTGGATCAAAACGATAGCGCCAAGACTTTGTGGGCAGTCTAAAGGGTGAATTGATTATTCCGGGCGCATTATCTCAAGGTCACTCAGCAATGTGGAAGCGAAGCGTTTCAAGCCATACGGCACGCCAACGTAAACCGAGCCTGGCGGCAACCGCAGTTTGGACAGCGGCTTTAGTTTTAGGTGCAGGGTTCTTATCCATTTCTGAAGCACAGGTCAGAGGACGTTGGTTAGAAGTCAGACGCACCTCTGGCAATGTTGCCTATCTTCGGAGTGGTAGCCGGGCGGCGCGGATGGGCGATCGCTTAGAATCTCCAGGTCACGGCGTCAATACGGGTAGAAGCGCCAGTGCAGTGCTGGCGATTGACAACGGCATTGGCACCGTCACAGTGGCTCAAAATACCCGGCTTTCCATAGCAAGGCTCGATGTTTTGTCCAATGGGGCCAGCGTTACCATCTTAAACGTCCCGCGAGGCCAGGCGCGGATTCGGGCCCGGACGTTGACAAACCCCAACAGTCGATTAGAACTCCACACCCCCAGCGGTGTTGCTGCCGTACGCGGCACTGAATTTGGCGTTAGCGTCTCTAATACAGGCAAAACCAGCATTGGCACCTTAGAAGGCGCCGTTGCGGCCAGTGCCCAAGGGGAACTGGTAGAAGTCGAGGGCGGATTTGCGTCAGTTATTCCCCCCGGACAACCGCCGACTCCCCCCCGACCGCTGGATCGGGAGCTCGTGTTTGAGCTGATTTTGCTGGATGACCAAGGCGAGACGGTATTTATCGAAGGGCAGGTAAACCCTGCAAATACGGTTTTTATTGGGGAACAAGAGACTCCCGTTAGCCTAGCTGGAACGGTTAGGACAACGGTTTCCCTGGGCAACGCCGATTCTATTATGCTGACCGTACAAAATCCCTTAGGCGAATCTCAAGACTATCGGTTAGCGGTGAGATGATGGCGTTTATGTGCTAAAGCAGGGTGAGCGGCAATGGTAGCAAGGCACTTCAGACTACGTTTCACTCAATTTTGGCAGCAGCAGTCAAACTCTGTGTTGCTCTCGGGGCTGTTTGCTGTTGCTGTGGGGCTGGGATTGCTTTCCGTGCAGGCTTGGGAGCCCTTAGAGCGTCTGGCCTACAACGCGCTGTTTCAAACCCGTGCCCGTTTGATTCCCCCCGATTGGGATGAGCGCATTGTGGTAGTTGCCATTGATGAAGCGAGTCTCAATCGCTACGGTCGATTTCCTTGGCCGCGCGATCGCTACGGGGTACTTTTAGACACCTTACTAGCAGCTCAGCCAGCGGCGATTGGGTTTGACCTTATCTTTGCCGAGTCAGGCCCATACGATGAGCGCTTTGCTGAGAGTATTGCCATTAGCGGCAACGTTGTTTTGGCTGTGGGCGATGATGGTGCTGGCAGCGCCTTAGAAATTAGCCCCACGCTTACGGACCCTGCTGAAGGCACGTTTTTGCTGGGCCACGTCAAGCACACTGCAGATACCGATGGTATTAGCCGCCGGGTTTGGCTCTATGAGGGGCGTTTTCCCATCTTGGGGGTAGCGCTGTTGCAGATGTATAACCTCAGCCTAAACCAGACCCTTGGGGAGATTGCTTCAGAGCCGCCTCAGATTGACCCGGCTGTTTTAGCCCAGCCTGAACAATTTAGCCGGCAATCTACCTGGTTGAACTGGCCCGGCCCCATCCAAACCGAATCAAACTATTCCAATGCCTTAAAGGTTTTATCGTTTAGCGATGTTTTAGAAGGCCAAGTGCCCCCGGAGCAATTGCAAAATAAAATTGTGCTGGTTGGCATTACTGCTGCTGCCCTTGACCCGCTCCGGACGCCGTTTCACACCTCGGTGCCCACTGCCGGAGTTTATTTACATGCAGCCGTCGTGGATAACCTCCTGCAAGATCGGTTGCTGCAGCGGTGGCCTGCTAAAAACACGGCGGTCGTCTTGCTGTTAGTTGCTCTGGCAACCAGTTTTATCCTCAAACCGTTAACGTTCAAAGGCCGAGTTCTGATGTTAGTGGGGCTGGTATCGGCTTGGCTCGCGATCGCCTACGGCAGCTTTACCCAGCAGGTTTGGCTACCTGTGGCAGCCCCAATCGGCACCTGTTTACTCAGCGGCTTGGGGCTCCAGTTTATAGAACAGCGAGAACGCCAATCTTTAATGAATCTGCTGGCTCTGAATATATCCCCTGAGATGGCTAACCTGATGTGGCAGCAAAAGACTGACATCTTAGACAAGGGCCAAATCCAGCCCCAAGAGCTAACGGCAACGGTCTTGTTTACCGATATTCGAGGGTTTACGACCATCACGGAGGGGCTGCCCTCTCAAGCCTTACTCCCTTGGCTAAATCGCTATTTTGAGGTGATGACCGACTGCATCATGGCCCACGGGGGCATTGTTGATAAATACATCGGCGATGCGATTATGGCTGTCTTCGGCGCACCCGTGCCCCACACGTCAAATGAGGAGATTCAACAAGATGCGATCGCAGCCGTTAAGGCAGGTCTGGGCATGTACAAAGCGCTGCAAACCCTGAACAAAGAGTTCGCAGCCGCCGGATTACCCACTATTCGATTTGGCGTTGGCATTCATACAGGCACGGTGATTGGTGGCACCGTAGGCAGCCGGCGGCGGATTAACTATTCCCTGTTTGGCGATGCGGTCAACGTAGCCGCCCGCTTGCAGGATATGACCAAAGCCGTAACGGTTAATGCGCCTTACCCCATTTTATTAAGCGAGGCAACTTACCACCATGTCAGTGAGCTGTACCAAGGTCAGGCGATGGGGGAACTTATGCTACGGGGACGAGTCAGCTCCATGCCCGTGTACAGTATCGAATAAAGCCTGATTAGTGATGTAGGACGATGGAGGTTTCTAACATTAAATCGCCATCGCTGGCCAATAGGGTTTCTAGACGACTCAAACGAGCATCGAGGGTGGAGTCGGTTATGAGGAGCGGCAGACAAGCGGCTGTGCCATTATTTTACTCGTTATATAGCTTGGGTCAGATTGCTGACTGCAACTGGTACTGCTGGAGTAGTTGGCATAAAAGCGATCTGACCCGCAACCCGCCTAAACCTTCCTGAACCTTTCGGCGGATTGCTATACTCATAAACCGTGGTTTGGGCAGGTTGTCTCGATTTACGGTTTTCTCACAGTTAGCGTGTCAAGTGATCTGCCATAACAGACGCTAAAATAAAGTCCGATTCCAAAAAAGCGATCGCTGTGCTGAGAACCCTGAAGGCTGATTTTCAAATTATTTTTGAGCGCGACCCCGCAGCGCGCAACTGGCTGGAGGTCCTGGTTTGCTATCCGGGATTCCAGGCGCTTTTGCTTCATCGGTTTGCCCATTGGCTGCACGATTTGGGCTGTCCTTTTTTTCCGCGGCTTGTTTCCCACATCGCTCGGTTTATCACGGGCATTGAGATCCATCCGGGCGCTCAGATCGGCTCTGGGGTCTTTATCGACCACGGTATGGGAGTTGTGATTGGGGAAACGGCTATTCTTGGAGACGACTGCCTGATTTATCAGGGCGTTACCCTGGGCGGCACGGGCAAAGAAACTGGCAAACGCCACCCAACCCTGGGCAATAGCGTTGTTGTGGGAGCTGGAGCAAAGGTGCTGGGAAATATCACCATCGGGCACGATGTCCGCATTGGAGCAGGCTCTGTAGTTCTCCGAGAAGTGCCTTCGGACTGTACTGTCGTGGGGGTTCCGGGGCGAATTGTGTATCGCTCTGGAGAGCGGGTTGATCCGCTGGAGCATGGCCGACTGCCAGACTCTGAAGCTCAGGTGATTCGGGCGCTGGTTAATCGTATTGAAGCGCTGGAGCAGCAGCTCGATGGGTTGAAGCAGCCCGTTTCGGCTGTACCGTCCGAGAATGTTTTACAACCTGAGAAAGTTTTACGCTCTCATCAAATCCTATCGTCGTCAATTAATGCCCAACAGCCAAGCAGTGTGGAGCTGAGAGCTGTTGATGCGGGTCGGGTTAGCTGCCGAGTTCGCGATCGCGTGATAGAAGAGTTTCTTGACGGATCTGGAATTTAAATCTGGAGTTTAGATCAGGCTGGCTTTTATAGCTTTGGTCAGATTGCTCGCTCCACCGAGTGTTGTTGGAGCCGTTGATACAGAATCAATCTGACCCGCAACCCTAGCCGAACCCTTCGGCGGGTTGCCATAACCCTCAACGGTTCGCAGTAGAACCTGATAACAGGGCTTAGGTCAGACTGGGATCAACCGCTGAAAAAACGCGGTTATAAGTTTCTGGATTAGATAGGGCGCTGCAAACCAGTTCTGCTACATCGGCCCGGTGAATGATGCCTGATGCCAGTGGATTATCTGTCAGAGCGGCTTGGTGAGTGGCGGGCGCAGTGCGTAGCCCTCCCGGACGAATCACAGTGTAAATCAGTCCGCTGGCCAGCAGATGAGCCTCGGCTTTTTCTTTTTCGATCAGTACGGGTTTAAGAACGCTCATAGCTTGCTCGGGCAGGGCTTCGGCGCTACTGCCCGCACCGATTGACGAAATTAAGATAAACCGTTTAACTTGGCAAGCAACTGCGGCATCGATTAGGTGTTTATTGCCCAGATAGTCGGCGCGATCGCCCTGCTGATCTTCTGGCAGGCCGCCAATGGTGCTAATGATGACGTCAACTGGGCTGGCGGCTGCGATCGCCTGCTCAACTGTGCCATAGTCGAGGGCATCGCCCCAACAAAGTTTGAGCCCCAGCGCGCTTAACTCAGCTTCTACATCGCGGTTGCGCAACAGAGCATAAACGCTGCCGCTGTTTTGGGCGGCCAACTGTTCAGCGATCGCGCGGCCTACTCCCCGTCTTGCCCCGGCCAAAAATATAGTTTTACCTGGATTCATAGCGGTCACAAATCACACTGCTGAAGACCAGCGTAGCGAGATTCTAGCCCAATCGTCCTCCAATCTCGCTGGCTTTACGAATCATAAATTGGTCTACTGCTGCGATTTATCCAAAATAGATTCGGGTTATCCGCCCCGCTGACGATACTTCAAGTCGGTAGAATCAAAACAGCGTACTTAAGAAGTAGACTCCATGATTCCAACGGTTATTGAGCAATCGGGTCGCGGTGAGCGCGCCTTTGATATCTATTCGCGCTTACTGCGAGAGCGTATTGTGTTTCTGGGGGAGCAGGTTACGGCGGAGTCTGCCAACCTGATTGTGGCCCAGATGCTGTTTTTGGAAGCTGAAGATCCAGAAAAAGATATTTACCTGTATATCAATTCGCCGGGTGGTTCGGTTTCGGCTGGCTTGGGCATTTATGACACGATGAACCATATCCGACCGGATGTTTGCACCATTTGTGTTGGCTTAGCTGCCAGTATGGGCGCTTTCTTACTCAGTGGGGGGCAAAAAGGCAAGCGTATGAGTTTGCCCAACTCTCGAATTATGATTCACCAACCCCTTGGCGGGGCCCAAGGGCAGGCGACAGATATTGAAATTCAGGCGAAGGAGATTCTGTATTTGAAGCAGCAGCTCAATACAGCGCTAGCTGAGCATACGGGGCAGCCCCTAGACCGAATCGAGCAGGATACGGAGCGCGACTTCTTTATGGCTCCTGCGGAAGCGGTGGACTACGGCTTGATTGATCAGGTGATTGATCGCCACTCGGTGGGAAGCCGTCCCATGCCGGTGTAGGGCGTCTCAATTACCTCTCTTCAATTACCGCTCTTAGCTGATCTGAGAGCGGTACGCTAATCAGGGCATACCGCTATCTTGGATTTAGATTGCAGACTCAACAAAAGTCCGCTTTTTACTTTGTTCTGCCGGTGCTGGTGGTTTTGGGCGGGCTGCGCCTATGGTTTTGGCTGGTTGCGTTTCCCAACCCCGACGAGGCATATTACTGGCTTTGGGGGCAACATTTTGACTGGTCATACTACGACCATCCTCCCCTCCTAGCCTGGATTCAGGGCACTGTAGCCGCAGTATTGGGTCGATCGCGCTTTGCGCTGCGTCTGCCTAACTTGGCTACAACGGCCCTGTTTTTGTATACCCAGTTTCGCATTTGCCGCTACCTCTACGGCGATCGGATCAAATCCGCCTTTGGCATCTTAATGGCGGTGATACTGGCATCGCCACTATTTTTTATTTTTCTGGGCCTAGCCTGGAACGATCATCTGCTGATTACGGCGAGCTTG
>JBCDFX010000071.1:0-12615 GCA_039177155.1 Cyanobacteria bacterium P01_H01_bin.119 | reverse complement strand
GCGTAAAACTCCATTAGGGTTGGCTTCTGATTTGCTAGGGCTTGGCCGTAGGGCATGGCGGTATGTGCCGATGCCGTCAGGGTGATTAATCCAGATACAGACGTAGCGCTGGTGGTAGCTTGAGGCCGGGTGAGGAAAAGGGTAGCGATCGCAAAGAAGACAATCAGAGCGATCGCCATTACCCCCCTTTGCAGTTGAGCCAGATTAGAAGTAGAGAACTGAGTTGTCATGGGTGTACGCTATCGTGCTCTGTATTTGAAGTGCGTTGTCGATTCCACTAGGCGGTGCAGGCTTGGACTGGATTCACCGTACAGATCTAGCCACTCGTAAAAAGTCAATTCGCCTTTGAGATAGTCGCTGGGACGCTCAGCCCCATCTAACATAATGTCGCTGATGGTCTGATAGGCCTTTAACCACGCCTGGGACAGTTCCGGTGTCCAATCATCACCTAAGAATTTGGCAAAGCTCTCCAGCAGTGCCTGGCCAACGGCGGGGTAATGTTCTGCCAGAGTGCCCACAGTAGTGTGGTGTGCTCCCAAGCTTTGCAGAGCGTGGGCTAGGGCGTCAGGGTTATGCAAGTTTTCAACCACTAACGCCAGAGACGCAATCAGCTTTTTTTCCTGGAGGTCCAAGCTAACCTCCGCAAACATGGGCTTGGTATCGGGATATTGAGCAAACAGGCAATCGTAAAAACAGGCCGAAAATTCTGCCGCTCTGGGTTTAACCTGCTCAAAGCTCTTTTCAAGTAGCAATATGGCGTTGGACATTGAAATTACTCGTAGTAGAACAGCATTAGCTCAGCAACAACGGTCTCTAAGGTTTGATTTAGCCAAACAACGAGTTTCGCCATGATGATCTCCTCAGCGAGAATCACTACTGGTAAGAATCACAATCGGTAAGAATCACTATCAGTAAGCGTCACTATTGGTAGTAGTAAGCCAGGATGATATGGAACACTAGCATCACCATAAAGACGCAGACAAAGAAGATATGGCCCACTAGCCAAACTGCCCGCAGCCAACGAATTAACGGGCCCTTGGTAATCAGGCGATCGCTGCCGGGGAGCTTACCAAATACGCTTCGAGTGGACTCTAAAATGCCGGTTTCAGCCACTGCGCCCACCAGCGCCGTCAGCGTCGTGATAAAAAAGACCCATAGAAAAATAGCGTTAAAGTTCAGCCCATTGGCGCCCAGGGTGTGAACCAGCACCAGCCCCACCAGCCCCACGCCGACAAAAATATGCACACTGCGCCAAAGCCTCATGGTTCCCGGAATTTTGAACTTGCCCATCCAGCTGCGGCTGCGCTTACGGGCGGTCAGCGCTACCTCAACCATGACAAACCCCAAAGCGGTGAAGCCTGTGCCCTGCTTATATAGTTCGCCTCGCAGAAACCGATGCAGATCAAAAGATTCGGCTCGTAGCCAGTCGAGATAGCCTTGGCTAAAGGCAAAGGGCACAAGCAGCAGCGCCGTTAGCAACGTTAGGCCAACTAGGGTTTTAAATGTCGGCTGCACCCCCTTGGGTTTCTTTTTTGATTTTTGAGGCGATCGCTGTTGAGTGGCGCTGCTTAGCTCCTTTAGCGGTACTGATGACGACACCGCTGACTGGTCTTGCGCAAGGACGTTCGAGCCGTCGATAGATTGAGGGCGGTGGGGATGGGTCATTGTTTTGAGCCGAAAGGGTTCTAAAGATCTGGTGCAATGGGGGCGATCGCATAACCCCCACTGCATCAGGTCAATGTCACTAGGAGAGTGACGTGCTAGCTGCTTGGTAACTAGCGCTTAAGCTCCCGTCAAGGGAATGTTGATTACAACGCCGCCCATCACCTCGTCCATCACGAATGTCTTATCGGGATAGCGCTCTAGGTGAACCGGATGGGTGTTGTGGCAGGTCACGCAAGCCTCGGCAACGGCCTTGTCAGGGTACATCGCCGAGAAAAACTGCTGACCGCCAATTTCTTGGTAATCTTTTACGGGTTCGCCCGTATCAATCATTTGCTGAACAGCAGTTTCCTCAAACTCGCCCTTGGGCGAATGACTGTCGTTGATATACCAGGGAGAAATCAGGTTGTAGGTAAAATAGCCAGACTCGTTAGCAATCTCAGAACCCAGGCGGAACATTTGGGCCGGGAGCGGAATGCCATCAGCCTGCTGCCAGCCCTCGGTAGACTCTACTGCTAAAACGCCGGTGTCTTTGGTCTTGCCTTCTAAGGTTTTTACGCGGTTAACCACGTGCTTGGTATAAGCGGTGCGATCGGCAGCCAGTACGGTGTGAATATAATCCGCTACCAGTTCAGGGGCGATACCTGCAGGAGTTTGGGCAGTGGTACCCCCGCTGCAGGAGGCTGCGATAACGGCCACTGCCAGAACGATGGCGACAAATGCCACAGTGCGAGTGCGGATGGTATTTATCCAGTGGTTAACAAGGGTCATGGAAATGGTCTCCTTCTCTGAAAACTAGGGGGTCAACGGTATACACAGGTCTTTCAAATCGCCCGATCAAACTGCAAAAAATCGGGTCTGTTCGGAATCGAACGGAGGCTCTGACGGGAGCTATGGAGCGGACTCTTCAGATTCAGTCTTTGAACCCGCATTTTGATCAGTGCGACGCGCCTCTAAAGCGCGAACCAGCTCAAAGGTTTCCAAAGACAGGTGGGGGGGCTGATCAAAATTGGCTTCCACCAGCTCATCGTCAAAAATGCTGTTGTAGCTGTACTCCACGCCGTGGCAGTTCATGCACACCTCCTGCACCATGCGATCGCGCGGCAGCAAGGTGTAAGTATTGTTGTGGTTCACCAGGGTCACATCCCCCTGCTGATGGCGGGGCAGATGGCAGGTGGCACAGCTGACGGAACTTGCCGACGGTCGAGATAAGCCGGTCTCACCGGAAATCTCGCTGGCAAACAGTTCTGCGTGGCGGGAGTTTTGGTAGTTCAGCGAGTGGGTGTCGCTGTGGCAGGTGAGGCAGGAGTCTACCGCCGCCTGCACCGTGCTAACCGAGTGGCTGTCATGGCAGGTGCTACAGGTCATCTGCAAGTCGTGGGCTCCAGGCTGCATGGGCAGTCGGGCCATCGCTGGCGTTAAAGGGCTTTCACCCTCCAATAGACGGATGCCGTGCTTGCCCAGAAGAAATGTGTCCACGGCCTGCCCGTGGCAAGATTGACAGGTCTCATGGTTTGGCTGGGCCACAAACGCTTTAGTTTGAGAGTCCTGATGGCAGCTTGAGCAGTTGATGTTATTAAAGGCATGGGCGCTGGTTTGCCACAGCTGGGTCGATTGATCGATTTGAGCTTGGGTAATGCCATCGGCCCAGGCGGGGGCGGCCCCGCTCAGCATCAGTACTAGCATTAGCAGCCCAGAAATCATGGCCTTCATGGCACACCTCCCAAAAATTCCTGGGCTAGGTCAGGGCTGGGAGCCGTTTCAAGCTCTTTTGCAATAATGCGCTCTGGAAGCTGCTGCACGGGCAGCATAGGCGGCTGATCCAAGTTTTCTCGCAGAAAACCCGTCGAAATAGATCGATGGTCATGGTAGTTATGACAGCCCGCCGTCCAGCAGCCATCGGCGGCAAAGCCATCGTGGCTCTTTAAATCTCCCTTGATAATGCCCTCATGGCAGGCCATACACAGATCAGGCTGCAAATGCACTCCCCGACCAAACATATGCACATGCTCGTTGTGGCAAGTGGTGCAGGTTAGCGCCTCTAGCTTTGCCAGTTCCCCGGCCCAGCGAGGGTCACGGAACTTGCTCGCGCCGTGCTTATCCTCGGCCAGTTCTGCCCCGTGGCAGCGGTTGCAGGTCTCATTTGTCACGGCTTTAAAGCCCTCGTGGCAGGAACTGCAAGACGCCTCAAATAAATGGTGACCCACGGAGGTTTCACCGGGGAGAAAGACTTGCTTATTGTCTAGGGCAAAAGCAGCGGAGAACCAGCCCACTAAAAGTATGCAGGCGATCGCGATCGCCGTTTTTAGGGTCAGAAGCGCTCCCAGGGGGTGCGATCGCCCGCGATTCAACGCCATGGATCAATCCCTCTGCTTGTCCCAGTCACTGCTCCAAAACTGCCATTGTTCCAAAACTGCCGTTGCTCCAAAACTGCCATTGCTCTAAAACAGCAGCAGCAGCAGCACCAATACAACTGCGCCGCCACCGATAATCCCTGCTGTTGCCCCCGTTCCGATGCCCTCAGGGGCCTCAACGGCTGGCGCAGCGCTTTCGAGCTGAACCGATTCGGCGGAATAATCAGCCCCCTCTAGCATCACCTGGGTAATTAACCCATAGGCCTCTACCCAAGCCTGCTTAGTCTCAGGGGTCCAATCAGCCTCAAGGTATTGCTCAAAGGTTTTTAGCAGGGTATTGCCCACCAGCGGATAGTGCTCAGGTAGGGCACCATATTTGACATGGCGAGCCCCTAAACCCTTGAGCGCACCCGTGAGTTCACCCGGTCTGCGCAAATTTTCAATTACAAAGACTAGAGACGCCAGCAGCTTACGGCCCTGATCACCCATATCCGTATGGGCAAACAGAGGCTTAGCCGCAGGGTAGTCGGTAAATAGATTGTCGTAAAAGCTGGGCACAAATTCATTGGCGTAGGGTTTTACCTTTTCAAAGCTTTGCTCTAGCAGCTTGATTTTCAAGCCCGTTGCCTCATCCACATCAGCGGCTACATCCACCTCAGCCACCATGACCTGGGCGATTACCCTATAGGTGCTTGCCCAAGCCTGCTCGACCTCAGGTGTCCAATTGCCGCCTAGGTACTGGGCAAACGTTTCAGACAGCGCCTCACTAATCGGTGAGTGATATTTCTCCGCGGTTTCAGCGCTGGACTGATGGGATCCCAACCCCGCCAATGCCTCTTCTAGGGCACCCTGTTTCTTGGCATTTTCAACGATAAACATCAGTGACGATAGCGCCTGGTTATTTCGATGGGGCTTACTGATGCTGGCAAATAGAGACTTAGCCGTTGAATCTTTTATAAATAGCGTGTCAAAAAAACTGCTAATAAATTCATTGGCTTGAGGCTGTATTTTTTCAAAACTGGACTCCAGAAGCTCTGCCTGAAGCCGATTTACTTCAGTTGTCGAACTAATATTGACCATTTCTCCTTTTCTCCTAGTGAATAAACCGAGCAAACGAAACAACACAGGCACATTAATTGACAAGCAAGCGCAGGTAATGCGTGTGCCTAAAATCTCTAAACTGCAAGTGGCTTAGAGAAAGTTTGCCAGCAAGAATACTTTCTTAGACTGCAATGCTTAGCTGAGTAAATTCTGTAATGAATGGCAGAGATCATTTTCCCGCCTTTCATTTATGACACCGTACCAGACCTAAAGACAAATAAATTGAACTTAATCTTAAGATCAGATTTTCTCAATTTTGAACTAATGCTCAGCGTTCTGTATCTCGTTAAGGATACAAGCAGGTGCCAGATTCTTGCTTTTATAAATAGGCTAAATCCTAACCAGACTGGAAGTTTGGCAAGTCTTTAATCTATTTAGGCCAACAAAAATAAATGACACAGATCAGTCAAAGTGCCTTAGAAAAGCTCCAAACGTTGCTCAGAATAGGCAAGGAAATAGGTTTGTTTTGTATTTAAAAATACTAGAAACGATTTTCTGATTCGCTTTATGCAACCGATCTATGGATTTTCTGCATAAGCTTTATGGTTGATCGATACATGCAAAAGTTGCATCGAAATTGTGGATTTTATGCATTGTTGATGCTGTCATGTGGCGTCTGATACGGAAAAATGATTTTGACT
Organism: Cyanobacteria bacterium P01_H01_bin.119; assembly: GCA_039177155.1. GTDB lineage: Bacteria > Cyanobacteriota > Cyanobacteriia > Phormidesmidales > Phormidesmidaceae > JBCBZT01. Next base: position 6,857 of record JBCDFX010000071.1, on the reverse strand, counting down.
TAAAAAAATAACTGAAGCTAACGGGTTAGATGAAAATGAGTCGCAATTAAGAATAGTCTAACTCTTATCATTTTACTTTTTCTTAGTTATTTGTCTTCAATTATTGAAGACAAATATTGAAGCTAAATAGCAGCTGAAATAATCTGCCTAGATGAAAATAAGTTGCAACTAAGACTGTCCTAATACTCGCATTATGCAGAAACAGCATCTTTTTAAGTTGTTGATTGCATAGCAAATTTCTGTTTTGAATCAACGGTTACAAAAAAATAAGTTCGATATGGAGATGCTGCTAAAGAATTTTCATTTCACCTTTGTTAATCGCACCTAAGAGAGCTATGGCATCTAATCGATTTATTCATTTTTTAAGTTCAATTAAATTAGCGGTGCCGCTGCTTGGAGCGATCGCGCTTATTTTGATTTTGGCCACTTTTTATGAGGCTGAAGTCGGCTCTGCCACCGTTCAACACGACATCTATAAGAGCGTTTGGTTCGGCGGATTGATGTTTTTACTCGCCGTCAATTTGGGCCTATCGACCCTCAGCCGATTTCCCTGGCGCGGCCCTCGCAGGCTTGGCTTTGCCCTAACCCACTGGGGATTGGTGGTGATTATCGCTGGATCTGCCGCTGTGATTCACCTCAGCACCGAAGGCATGGTGCTGGTGCGCACGGACGGCGGCCCCAACCGTCAAGTGCGGGTAGAAGGAGATCGATTGGATATCGTTGGCCCCGACCAGACCCGCCAGCAAACCGATATTTTTATCAAGCCCGACGGTTCCATTTATCCCAAGCAGTTTGCCGGACTGTCTCTGCTGGGCTACAGCGACAATGCGCTCAAAACCGTGCGCTTTACCAACGATGGGGCGATCGAAAATCGTGCAGTGCAGGTGCAGTTAAGCAGCGATCGCATGGGCCAAACCCTGCAGCGCTGGCTGGCCGTGGCTCCTGTCGGCTACAGTCAGCTCGATATTGGCCCCGCCCATTTAGAGATTGTCCAAGCTGAGACCGATGCTGAGCTGCAGACGTTATTGAGTCCCCCGCCAGGGAAGACGGCTCCTTTTGGCACAGTACAGCTCGGCGATGCCGTATTTGATGTGCAGCAAATCCTCAATCAACCCCTGACTTTAAAGGATGGGGCTACTGCAGAGCTGGTGCAGATATGGCCCGATTTTCGCCTAGGCGCTAACCGTCAGCCCACCTCTGCATCGGATCAGTTTCGCAATCCTGCCGTGCAGATTAATCTCACCCAGGGTGAGGCTCAAGCTCGCTGGTTTATCTTTGCCAAGCCAGAACTCCCCCCAGTGCAAACGGGGGATAGCATCGCCTTAGAAGCAACTTACAACGCCCCCCAAGCCACTGCGACCGATTATTTCCGGGTTGTGGCCGCTCCCAACCATCAGCTTTTCTACGCTGCTCAGTCTTCTCAAGGGTTTAAATCTGGCCTATTCCGCCTGGGCGAAGCTGTGACTCCCGGCTGGGCCGACTTCCAAATCTCCCTGGTGCAGCAGCTTGACCACGCTCAACTGCGGCGACAGATGGTGCCGGTCGCCCCGGTCGCGCCAGGGATTTTGGCGGACGAGGGTGCGCCTGCTTTGCAGGTTGCAACAGCCGACGGCGAAGCATTTTGGCTGCCGTGGGGAGAACCCACCGTGTTGGAAACCGCTTCGGGTGACTATTTTGCCGCCTTTAGCCCCAAGCTGCTGGAGCTGCCATTTTACATCAAGTTGAACGATTTTATTGTTGAGCGCAACGAGGGCAGTGAGTCTGTGGCCATGTGGACAAGCGATATCACCCTGTTTGATCCCCAACGTGACAGCGCTGTGCAGCGCTCGGTTTGGATGAACCATCCCACCTGGTTTCGGGGCTGGAAGCTGGCTCAGGCATCTTGGAATCCGGGCGATTTGCAGCAGTCCACCCTACAGCTAAAGCGCGAACCCTGGTGGGTAACCGCCCTGACCTGGAGCGGCTCGCTAATGGTGGTGCTGGGCATTGGCACCATGTTTTATGGCCCTGGCTTGGTGAAAAAGTTTCGGCGCTTGGCCCAAAAAATCGGCACTGAAGCAGACGGCGCTAAAGCCGCAGAATCGGCAGACGAAAAAGTTGTGACTATCCCGATTCTGGCGGTTTTTGGCAAGTAGTTAACCTTATTGATCGATACATAACCATGAAAGGCAGTCATATTTTCAAATTTTTGATCGGCTTTTGCCTGGGATGCGTGCTGTTACTGATCCCCTTTAGCCAGTTTCAACCGGATGGGTTAGAGTCTGTTCGCACCTTAGCGGTGCAGCTTGACGGACGCAAAAAGCCCCTCGACACCGTTGCCAAGGAAACCATTGCCAAAATCAGCGGCAAAACAACCTACACCACGGCTGATGGCACTAAGGAAGACTATCTCAGCGCCTTTCTTGCCCTGTGGTTTAACACCCGTAACTGGAACGAAGAGCCCGTGGTGTTGGTTAGCTACCGACCTCTAAAAGCGGCGGTGGGTTTAGACCTGGAGCGTAAGCGCTTTACGTTTAAAGAGCTGATGACCAATGCAGCGTTAACCACCGTTGTGCGTCAGGCCCACCAGAGCGAACTGATTGACGCAGATCTTAGCCGCAACGAGCAAGAGGCGCTGATTGTTGAAGATCGCTTGAACTTGCTGTACCAGTCGGTGGGTAATAGCAGCCTGCCGGTTGTACCTCACCCTACCGATATCAAAGGCAAGTGGGCCGGATTAAGCAATGCTCAAACCCTGTACGCGCCCGAATCGGTGGCTCCGCTGATGGCAAATTTTGCCATGATGCAGCAAACCTTGAGCAGCGGCGGCATCACCCATGTCCCTATGGTTAGCGCCTTTGCAACGGAGATGCAGTCTGGGCTGAGGCAGTTGAGCAAGGGGATTTATCCCAGCGATCGCGCCCTTCAGCGAGAGGTGCATTTCAACCATCTCCATCCCTTTGCCAAAGCCTGGTGGCTTTACGGGTTAGCTTTTATCACAATGCTGGTGAGCCTCTGGGTAAAGCGCCAGGATGAAAACTGGAATGCCTACTGGTGCGCCATCGGTCTATTTACCGCCGGCATCGGTGTGCAGACTTACGGTTTTGGACTGCGGATGCAGATTGCCGGACGTCCTCCGGTGACCAATATGTATGAATCAGTGGTGTGGGTTGGCTTTGGCATCGCTGCGATCGCCCTTATCTTTGAGCTAATCTCCCGCAGCCGCTACTACATCCTGGCCGCTGCACCGCTAGCCGTGGTGTGTCTGATTTTGGCCGATAGCCTGCCTGCGGTGCTCGACCCCAGCATTTCCCCTTTGGTGCCCGTGCTGCGAGACAACTTCTGGCTAAGCATTCATGTGCCAACGATTGCGCTGAGCTACGCCAGCTTTGCACTGGCTTTAGGCTTGGGCCATGTCACTTTGGGCAACTATTTATTTTCCCCCAGTGCTCAGCAGCGGATTAAAACCCTATCTCGGCTTAACTATCGGGTACTGCAGGTGGGGGTACTGCTGCTGACCGCCGGCATTATTTTGGGCGGCATTTGGGCGCACTTCTCCTGGGGCCGCTTTTGGGGATGGGACCCCAAGGAAACCTGGGCTTTAATTGCGCTGCTGTGCTATCTGGCTCCCCTACACGGTCGGTTGGTGGGCTGGATTGGCGACTTTGGCATTAGCGTGGCCAGCGTGGTCGCCTTTAACGCCGTGTTGATGGCCTGGTATGGGGTCAATTTTGTGCTGGGTACAGGGCTGCACAGCTATGGCTTTGGCACAGGTGGCTCAGCTCTGGCGATCGCGACCATTGTTGGCCTCGACTTGCTGTTTGTGGCGATCGCAGCAGCTCGCTATCACGGCGGGTTCAACCGCTCCCAAGACCTCACCCCGGCTGAAAATCTTTAGTTTTTAATTGTTCAATCTCAATGAAACGACGCGAATTTATGGGCTGGGTTGGCTCAGGGACTGTTGCGAGTTCGCTACCCATTGCGATCGCCGCCTGCCGGCCCAGCAATACCGCTGCGCCCCCCCGGGTCGGTTCTCAAGAACCTGAATTTGATGATACGCTCCGTGACGATGGATTTGCCGCCATTGGCACCGTCAGCCAGCTAGACGAAACTGGATTTCTCTCAGATAAGACCTTTCAGGGAGAACAGGTTATTGCTATCCGCAATCCTGGCGGAGAAGGGATTATTGCAGTAACGTCTTTCTGCACCCATCAGGGCTGCAGCGTCGAGTGGAATGGAGCCGACGGGTTTGCCTGCCCTTGCCACGGCTCCAAATTTAACCCCGACGGCAGCGTGGCTCAAGGCCCTGCTGCCGAAGCGCTTAAGGCATTTGAAGCCAAAATTGAGGCAGACTTAGTGCTGGTGAAAATTTAAGTCACCGTAAGTTTATAAGCACCCCACCACTGAAGCCGTATAGGAGTTGCCCTCGGCCACTAAACCGCCCACGCGCAGATTGACCTGATAGGGATCTTCATCGACGCGAGAGGGAACAGCGATATCAAACGGCACACTTTCGGTCAGCTCTAGGGAGCGGCGGCTATAGGGCGTATCTGCGGTATCGTTGCGATACTTGAGGGTGACATCGACATCGTAGGTGGTGCCGTTGTTAGCGGTGATAGTTGCAATAAACTCGGTAAAGTTTCCGTCCTCTGGCACCACAAAGTCAGTATTCCAATTGCTTTGAACCACAAATAGGCCGGGGGGAGACACGGTTTTACTCACTTCTGTGCCCTGGCCCTCGACCACCTGTAGGGGAACGCAAGTTTGCGCTTGAGCGGTGGAAATATTTAAAGTTGCAGCGGCGATCGCAGCACCACAGACTAGCCCCGTGGCCCAAAAGCTGTGGGATAGGGCGTTGCCGGCGTTAGAGTTGCCAGCGTTACATAATTTAGGTTGAGTTCGCATAATCAGCAGTAGAGGGTTGGATGCGTGTTTGGCTAATCTACACTAAGCGCGACGACATTCTAGGCAAATTATTGTTCTATACAGGCCATCAGAGTATTATCGCAGATGCAGATTGATTGAAACTTACTCAAGTTTAGAGCGATCGCCTACTGTCTTAAGAGGGGTTTTTTCAAGACTTTACTCTAAGGGAGCTGTCATGCTGGGATTTCTGCTCGCGGTTTGTTTGGCGCTGACGCACCTGTTTGTTGGGAGACTAGGCAATATCAAATCTGCTTCCCGCAAACGCTGGATTTCTGTTGCTGGGGGCGTTTCGATTGCCTATATTTTTCTAGATATTTTTCCAGAATTGGCCCACGCCCAGGAAGAATTAGAGCATTCAGCGGTTCCGCTGCTGGCCTATTTAGAGCAGCATATTTATTTACTGGCTCTGCTAGGGCTTGTGCTCTTTTATGGATTAGAAAAGCTGGCGCTGCGATCGCGCTCATATAGCCAAGAGATGCACCAGATTGATACAACCCGGATCGGTATTTTCTGGGTGCATATTGGTGTATTCGCTCTCTATAACGCAATTTTGGGCTATCTTTTTCGAGACTCTGGCAACCACGGTATTGTTGCCTGCCTGCTGCTGTTTTTTGTACTGGCGCTACATTTTATTGTGAACGATTTGGGCATGCGAGAGCATCATAAACACAGCTACGATCGTGTGGGCCGATGGATTTTAGCCGCCGCTATTGTGTTGGGCTGGGCGATTGGAAAGGTTGTTAGTTTAAGTCCCGCCGCGATCGCGGCGATTTGGGCCATTGTTGCCGGGGGCATTATTTTAAATACCCTGAAGGAAGAAATTCCTGAAGAGCAAGAGAGCGATTTTATCTCCTTTTTTACAGGAGCAGTTGCCTATGGGGCATTGCTGCTAATTGCTTAATTAGGTTCAATACTCCTATTCAATATCCACTAGTTCTATCACTCTCCGGTGTTGCCATAATGAGTATCGCTCCGATTGTTTCGCACCCCGTTGCATCGCCCGTCGGCGAAAAACGGCTGCTGTTTCACGGGTTGACCTGGCAGCGATACCAAATCTTACGAGAAACCCTCTCCCTGGACAATCGCAATATCCGCTTTACCTATTTGCAGGGAAAATTAGAGGTCACCATGCCGTTAGAAGTCCACGAATTTTCGGCTCGACTGATTGAGCTGTTTATTCGTATTTTGGTCGTGGAATTTGGTATGAAGGTGAAGACTATGGGCTCCACCACTTTAGACCGAGAGGCTTTGGCGCGATCGGCTGAACCGGACAATGCGTACTATATCCAAAATCAACCGAGGGTCGCAGGGCGAAATGTTGATTTGGACCAAGATCCGCCGCCGGATTTAATTGTTGAGGTGGATATTACCCATACGGATATTGATAAGTTAGCGCTGTATGCGGCCATGGGGATACCGGAGTTTTGGCGATACAACGGTGAGGTTTGGCGCATTTATATACTGCAAGATGGCGAATATCAAGAAGTCGAGGTCAGTCCCACGTTTCCGCAGGTGCCTAAGGTAAAGCTCTATGAGTTTTTGGCGATGGCCCGGCAGGATGAGGTAAAGGCGGAGTTGGCACTGCGGCAGTGGGCGAGGGGAAAGGGATAGTTCAAAATTCAAAATTCAAAATTGCCGGTAGTATTTCAATTCGAGTCAGGGGCATTTGAGGGCATAGAGAACCGATAGTCTTTCTGCTCAATAGCCACAATCAGCTCACTTCGGTCTATTCCCCAACGCACTGCCTCTACAGGCTTCGTTACGGGCCTAGGTCACGGGCTGCGTCTCCCAAAAGGCGTCTGCAAAGCAAGAAACGATGAATAAACAGTAAAAGCTGTGACCCAACCGCAAGCGGCAATATGGTGTAAGCCTTGGAAAGGGGGCAGGGTTGAATACAAGGGGCAGATTGTGTTTTTCGCTGCGATCGCGCTGAAGGTTATGGGTCGTATGCT
>JBCDFX010000070.1:0-12834 GCA_039177155.1 Cyanobacteria bacterium P01_H01_bin.119 | reverse complement strand
TTAATCTGTTCTTTGAACTCGATTAAAGCCTGCTCGGCATCAGTTACCTCTTGCTGACAGCGTTGCTGAAATCTATCGACAACCGTTTGAAACTGGGGCTGAAATTCTTTTACTAGCTCAATATGCTCCATCACATTACGTTTAGCCGCGACTTGGGCTAAGGTCTTTCTCCATTGATCAATCAGCGCCGGGCGATCGAGGTTCAGCAGGCGAATCAACCAGCCCACGGTTGTTCCAGGGACTAGCAGGGTAAATAAGACAACTCCCAGAGTTAACACCACAATCAAATCGCGGTTCGGAAAATCAGCCTTCAAGCTCAAAGCCAATGCTAAACACACTGCTCCTCGCAGCCCGCTCCAGAAGCTAACGAGCTGATAGCGACGTTCCACTTGCGCGGCACCCGTCAAATTGAGCAGAGGCATCAAACCAAATACAACCAAAGCTCGGGCCAATATCACCGTCACAACAGTAATGGTGAGGGTTGCCAGTAGTGACACAGTTTGTGAAACCTGATCGAATAGGGGAGACTCAGAAATAGTTAAGCCCACCAGCAAGAAAATCAAACTGTTGGCCAAAAATGCCGAATATTCCCAAAATTCTCCCAGGGAGTCTTGGAATTCGGGCCCGAGTCGATTGGACTTGTACCACCCCGCCACCAACCCCGCACTGACTAGGGCAATCACGCCCGATACATGCACCACTTCTTCAGCAAGCAGAAAGACGCTGTAGGCCAGTATTGCCGTTACCGTAAACAGAACCAGTGCGTTTTCTGCCACTAAACTCATCAGATACCGAGCAAGATAGCCAATTATTCCACCAAATAATATGCCGCCAATAAAAGACACTAAAAATTGCACAATCCCTTGCTGAATTGAAGCAGTGCCAAACGCTATCTCTGTCGCAGAGCTAGCCAAGATGATATTGAAAACAACAATCGCTGTCGCATCATTAAATAGGCTTTCACCTTCCACCAAAATCGCTAGTTTTTTAGGCGCACCTAACTCCTTAAATAGAGCGATTACGGCAACCGGGTCAGTTGCAGAAATCAGGCTGCCAAACAAAAACGATTGTGAAAGGGTCAGTGGGGTCGTGAAGCTTAAGATTCCTCCAATAATTGCCGTAGAAATTAGGAGGCCAGGAGCCGCAAGCGTTAGAATAGGGCTGAGATTTCTAAACAGCAGGCGACCCTCTAAGTTTAGAGCTGAATCAAAGATTAGTGGTGGAACAAAAACAAATAAAATTAGATCGTGAGAAAGGGATAGGGTTTGTAAAATTGCAAACGCTTCTACATGGAGAGACAGCCATCCTAGCATTAAGCCCAAAATCACCAAACCAATGGTGTAGGGAAACTGCAGGCGCTTAAGGGCGATCGCAGCAAAACAAGCCACCAGCAGCAGGATAAGAATATCAATTTCTATGGTGAGAAGCCGATTATCCATTACGAATCATGGGCTAAAGAGCATCAAAATTTAATTGCGACGCCATTCCAACGGCGGCAATTCATCTCCGATTAAAGATTGCATGGTTGTATGGACGGCTCTAAGCTCTTCATAGGTGACTTTGCCATCAGCCCAAATAATTGATTTGATATGATCAATTTCGCCATCGCTGAGTACGCCATCAGCAAGAGCAGCTTTCACCACGGCTTTTAATTTTTCAAGGTGCTGAACTTCTTCAGCAGTTAGGGCCTTGGCACCTGAAAATTCCATCTCCATAGTTGACTCCCATATTTGAGGAACAGAAAAAATTGAGGCATTAAAGAGGAATACTGGAATAACTGACCAGATAATTAAAAGTGCAAAATAGACGGCTTCAGGAATGAGATTAAACCAGTTATCAGCTAATAAGCCAGCCACCATAATAATGTGAGCTAGAACAGGAGAAGAATCGCCGTGAATGAAATTTTTGAGTTATTCATCTCTGGGCTATCCTTCTTCAGCGATCGGGGTCTTAGGCGTCAGCTGCAGGTACAGTCCTGGCACCACCAGCAGGGCAATAAAGGTAGCCGCCATTAAGCCAAAAATAATGGCCATACATAGGGGAAACCACTTGGCTTCACTAAAAGCCAAAGGCAGCAGACCGACGACCGTTGTGGTGCTTGTAGTCAAAATGGGACGCAGGCGATCGCTCGCGCCATGGGCTGCGGCATGACGCACATCTAAGCCTTCTTTAAGCTTGCTGTTCATGGTGTCCACCATCACAATGGCGTCGTTCACCACAATTCCCGTTAGGGAAATCACGCCGATGGCGGCAGGAAACGAAAAGGGCAAACCCAGCAGAAAAAAGCCAAAAAAGGTGCCAATCATCGCAAAGAGAATCGTCAAGATAATAATGATTGGCTGGGTATAAGACCCAAACTGCAGCACCAGCAGCGAGAAGATTAGGAAGACCGCCACAATCAGCATTTGTCCGGCTGAGGCAAAGGTTTCACCGCTGGTTTCAGCGTCGCCGCCAAACTGGTATTGATAGCCTCGCGGCCAGTGTCCGGCTGCGGCATTCTCTGCTTCACTTAAATTTGGGTCGTAGATAAGGTCGTCTAAAGCAGGCGCCAGCTCAGCTAAAATCTCGGTGTCGTAATAGTCTCCAGTGGGAATCGTCTTTGCCAGCACCGTTACGCTCCGCTGCGTGTCGCGATGGGTAATCGATAACGGCACTGCCCCTTCGACTCGCTCTAGCAAAGAACTGGCCGCGATCGCCTCGCCTTGGTTATTAATAAAGCGAATAGTGGCAAACTCATCCAGCCGAGAAGGTCCGCCGATATCACCCTGCTGCGATGGCCAGCGAGTGCTCAGGCGAATTTCTAAATCCTCTTCCCCGCTGCCAATTGGATAATCGCCAATATCGTTATCAATCATCAGGAAACGACCTTGTAGGCTCAGATCATCCTGACTGATGCCGTAAAAATCCAATGCTTCCCGGCGGGGCACTAATTTGTAATCGGTGCGTAAGTTGCCTAAATCGTCTCGTACGTCCATCGTGCCGGGGACGTTACGCAGCAGTTCCTGCACCTGCGCCGAAATTTGCCTGAGGGTCTGCATATCTGCGCCAAAGATTTCAAGCTGAATGGGATCTTCGCTGCCGCCCGCCCGCTGATACTGCAAAGCCAACACTGAGCCAGGATAGTCTCTCAAAATTTCGGTTTCTATCGTCTGGCGTAAATCTGGAACGTAGACGTAGGAGTCTTCCTGCCGCTGCGATCGCTCAACCATGACTGCCGAGAGCCCAACGGAATAATCTGAGGTTGACGGCTTTAGCTCACCAGAAGCGACCAAATTGCTGCGCTGCCCCACCAGCTTAGTGATGTTGTCAAACATCAGAGTGTCATCTGTATCTAGGTATGTGCGCAGATACTCACCGACGCGATCGGCGACCTCCTGGGATACCTCCAGCGTGGCTGTCGGCGGTAGCTCAATATTGACGCTTAGCTTAATGCCGTCCTGCTGGGGAAACAGCGAAAAAGGCAGGGTGGTAAACAGCACCATTGAACAAACAAAGAGCGCGATCGCCCCCAGTGTCCACAGGCGAGCGACATGGCGATTCCGCACCGTATATTGCAGACTCCAGCGAGCAAATCGCTCCGACACCGCCTCCGTAATGCGATCTACAAAGGTTTGAGTATGGGTGCCCTTTGCCCGCCCCAGCAAAAATTTTGATAGCGGCACAACCGCAAACAGCGCCAGCAGGTAGCTTAACACCAGGCAGACAATGGCACTGATGGGAATTAACCGGGTAAACTTGCCCATCGTTCCCGAAATTGCCATCAGGGGAGCCATAGCTAGAATCGTCGTTAGCTGCCCTGCAAAGGCAGAGCCGGCATAGGTCTGAACCGTCACGATAGCCGCATCGGGAAAGGCCAGCCCCTTCACAAAAATGCCGTCGTGCATCCCCTCCAGCATTAGGATAAACACATCCACCAGCAGGCCCAGCGCCAGAATCATACCGATCATCACCATCGTGTTGAGGGTGTAGCCGCCCAGCCACAGCACAAAGATAGCCCCGGCAAAGGTCACCGGAATCGCCAGTCCGGCAATCAAGGCTTCCCGCCAGGTCAGCGCCACCAGGAGAATCAAAAAGACGCAGATAGACGCCTGCAGAACATTGCTGCCCAAATCAAACAAGTCTTCTTGGATGGTTTCGGCATCGTTAGTTAGGACGTCATACTCCATGCCAAAGGGCCAGAGGTCAGGCTCCTGACGTGCCGCTGCGATCGCGGCCAAAGCATCATTAACAACCTGGATAGTGTCGCTACCGTTAACTTTCACCACTTCCAGAGCGACCGTTGGAGCAAACGCCTCCCCCTGCAAACTCACAAATGATCTCGACTCTTCTCGCTCTAGTCCCCGGTAAACATTAGCCACCTCGTCTAGGCGGACAATCCGGTTATCATCTAGCCGGGCCACGGGTACTCGCCTAAGATCCTCCAGGCTGCGGGGGCGACCGTAGAGGCGCACCTGTGCCCCAATATCCTCATCGCGCAGCAGATCCCAGGAGCCATCAATATTGCTACCTCGGATGGCCTGACTCACCTGAGTGGCAGAAATACCCAGGCTCGTTAAACGACTAGGCTCCATTTGCACATGAATCACCTCTTCCTGCCAGCCCAGCAAATCCACCTCGCGGATGTTGGAGATGGCCTCCAGTCTTTCCTGTAAAGCTTCTGCTGTCTGGCTAAGAACATCTGCTCCTAGCCCCTCCCCGGTAAGCGCCAGGGTCAGTACCGGACTGTCTTGCTGTGAAAGCTGTTCAAAATCTGGCTCACCTACACCGTCTGATTCGGAGGGCAGTTCCGAATTGGCATCGTCTACTTTGGAGCGTAAGTCCTGAATCGAGGCGTCTACGGGTTCCTCGGCCTTAAACTCAACATTGATAATGGAGAAAGAGTTAAACGTAGCGCTAGTAAAATCCTTGAGACCCGACAGGCTTTTGATCTCCTCCTCAATTTTGTCAGTTACCTGAGTTTCAATGGTCTCCGCATCGGTTCCAGGCCATTCAGTCGTAATATTTGCCCGGGCAATATTGATATCGGGGTCACCCTCTTTCACCATCGATAGGTACCCCATAAAGCCCCCCATCAACAGCAGAAAGCACAGCAGCGTTCCAAAAATCTGACGGGTAAAGAAAAAGCGCGCCAGGGGAGATGCCGCCTGAGCCGGGCTGATGGGCTTAGATGCCGGTGGAGCCTCGACTGAGGCGGGGCGCTCTTCTGTTTTCATAGCGAAGCCTCTTCGGACACAACTTCCACCAGCGTTCCATCCACCAGTCGATTGATGCCTTCAGTGACCACCAGTTCACCCGGTTCAACACCGCTAAGAATTTCAATCCCGTCAAGCGCTTCAATGCCCACTTCCACATGCCGGCGCTCTACCATACCTGTCGATTCGTCCACTACAAAGGCATAGGTTCCGCTCTCCCTCGGCTGCAAAGACCCTAGGGGCAAGATGACGGTATCGGGGCTGCTAGCGGCCTCAATCCAGACGTAAACCCGGCCGCCAATCTGTAAATTCCGCACCAGTTGGAAGTTTCGAATCCTGACTTCAACCCCTCGTCCTCCGGGAGTCTGGGTTGGACTCACCGCAAACACCTGGCCCTGGCTACCCTCAGTTCTGGCAATGTCGAGCAGGTTGCGGTTAGTTGCACCTGCGGCTTCAGGCCCGCTGACATCGTCGGCTAAAACAACATAAGCCTGCTGCCCAGAGCGGATATCTTCTGCTTCATTAGCCTGCAGCTCAAGTTCAACCTCGAAGGACTGGGGCTCAATCACCACAATGGGGGCTCTCTCTGTCAGATCATCCAGTGTGCCTGAGGTATTTGTAATCTGCGTGTCCCAATATTCGCCTTCGCGGATATTAATATAAGCGACGACACCATCAATCGGAGACACGAGCTGAGTATCTTCTAGATTGACGTTGGCCCTTAGTAAGCGAGCTTGGGAGGCGTCCACAGAAGCTTCTGCCGATTGCACATCATCCTCGGCTGCTCGTACCCCTTGCTCCGCCACTCTGAGATTTGCCCGGGCCTGCTCCGCCGCGTTTAGATACACATCGCGCTGGCTTTCTGAAACAGCGCCCTGTTCAAATAGCTCTTGATAGCGCGCTAGCTCAGCGTCATTAAATCTGAGGTCTGAGCGCGCTTTATCGAGATCAGCCTCAGCCTGCAGTAGAGCGGCAAGGGCCTGGTCTTGCTGGCGGACAGTAACTTCTACATCTGCCGCTGCCGTATCGATATCAACATTTTGTTTGCGATCGTCGATGGTGGCCAGCAGCTGCCCCTGGGATACCGGATCGCCTTCGCGCAAATCCCGACCATCGACCTCTGCAAGAAACTCAATATCTCCCTCAGCTTCGAAGTTCAACACGCGCCGTCGCGCAGCGGTGACTACCCCTTCATCAAATACCCACTGCTGAGCAAGTCCTGTCTGCGCCCGAATAGCTCTGACCTGGAGCCGGGACGGAGAAACCTCTTCCTCCTCAACAGTGGCACCTGCTCGAATGCTTTGAATCGCCCTTAAACCCACAACCGTCAGAGCAGCAGCCATCACTAATACGGCCAGAGACCAAGCTGACTTAGAGCTCAATCGCCTGCCAAGGCTAGAGACAATTTCCTTTGAGTCAGAGCCCTTGGCATTATCTAGATGGGCATCTAAATTTTGATTGACCTCGGGGTTTTGGTGAGCCAAATCTAAATCAGGCTGAGAATTAGATGGAGAAGAACTGGAGTCGTTGGTCTTCATCGTCTAATACCTTAAGTGGGTAATAAATGAATAAAAAATCTACATAGAAAGTAAGATCTAATCTGAAAAACTTCTAAATTGCGTTCTGTAAAATCTAAAACCATTTAGACTGTTACACATATTTATAAGAATTTTATTTGTCCATTATCCCATCTTAAATATGTACCTTAAATAAGCATTCTCGAAAATATTTCTCTGTAAAAGATGTTACGGAAATGGCTCAAACCAGATTTATTTGAACTTTTAATCCGTCAATTAGATTGAACAAGCGGATCAGGCTTAGATATATTCACTTATATACGCTGTCAGTGTCTGCATTTAAGACAGTTTTGACAAGGACAATCAGCGAAAGAAACCGGACATTTAGCGACAATTTGTCAATTTTTAGATCCTGATACTGTTGCCTCTAAAAAGTTTAACTAAGCAAATATTTTGTGGTAATCATTAAATGTAGACAGTCGCTAGCAGTAGAAGACTTATTAAAAGAAACAGAAGGCTAGAGGATTTGTCTTGATGCTGGATAAAGCAAAACAAGTGGTTGTTAAACATAGGTAAAGACTTGTGAGATTTACATCTCAGTTTCGCTGTGCTCTCAGGTGTCGCTTCTTTTATTTGAGTGTTTTGATCTGCGTACTGGTTCTGATGCCACAAGCGATCGCCTGGGGGCAAAGCTTTTCCGCTTTTAATAACCAAGCCGGGACGATTCCCCCTGAAGGTGTTATCCGATATGGCAGCATCGAGGCGGCATGGGTGCGATCGCCGCTAGATGGGGAGACTTTGTTTCAGGTGGCTACACCAACAGTGACGGATCGCAGCAGCTTGGGGCCAGAGGATGTGCCCGTTGAAGTCAGAGTGCAGAGTGTTGAGGCACTGCTGAAAATTGAAGTCGAGCGATTTCATCGTAATGTCTTCAATCGCTTAGCGAGGCAGTTGCCCCTGTGGAATACGCGCCGCACAGCCCCGCGATCGGCTGAAGTGATTGTTGGCACCCTAAATAAGCGCCCAGTTATCCAAATCAAAAGCTCGGATCGATCGCGTCCGCTGACGATTATTACGATCACTCAAACCGATATCGATTTTTACAGTGAAACTTCCGAAGTCTTATCAGAAGAGTGGCGCACTATTTTACAAGACGAGATTAATAAACTTGAACAGCTGGCGTCTTTAGAGACAGCTCGTCGGGGGCTTCGACAGTCTCTATCCATTGTGTTGGGTCTAATTGCCGTGCTCTTCACCCTTGGCCTGCTGTATTGGCTAGCCAGACGACAGCATCGCGCCTTAAAAAAACGAGCTGAGACCGAGGCCGTAACGGCAGAGAGCCCATCACCGTCGCTGGCTGATACAGTCAATCCTCGGTTAGATGGCGCCTTAGAGAGTCATAAGTTGCCCATCGATGGTGCTTTGCCGGTTGACTCTCCTCTGGCCGAGGAGTCTCGCCCTCAACGTTATTTATCGGGGTTCTTGGCCAAGCGGTCACGGCTTATAGAGAGCCTTAAAAAGCCTCCTTTAGAGCGCCAGCTTAACGGCCTTAAATTTTTGCAGTGGCTGATAGGTTGGCTAGCAATTTTGTCTGTTTACGGCAGTTTAATCGGGCTAACCTATGCGCTGCCGCTGGTAACGTCATGGAGAACGGCACTTCTCCGGGAGCCGTTTAGGCTGCTTTCAATCTGGTTTATGGCTGGTTTAGCGCTGCGCATTACTCAAGCATTGACCCATCGCCGCACTCAAATTAACCATAACGCTGCAGCCACCCAATCCAGCGAAGCCCAACGTAAACTGCTCCGCATGAATACGGTTGGCGGAGCCTTAGAAGGGTTGATGTCCGTTCTAATTGTATTAACCGGCCTAATCTTGACCTTTTCAACCTTTGGACTGTCAACGCAGTCAGTGTTAGCTTGGGGAGCTGTACTGGGACTGGCAATATCTTTTGGGACTCAAAGCCTAATCAAAGACGTTGTCAATGGCTGCTTAATTCTGCTGGAAGATCAGTTTGCGATCGGTGATGTTATCGCCATTGGTTCCATGTTTGGTCTGGTAGAAGAAATGAATTTACGGAGCACTCGTCTGCGAGATCCAGAAGGGCAGCTTATCACGATTCCCAACGGCAATATTGCTGAGGTGAGAAATCTTACTCGACTTTGGTCACGGGTTGATTTCACGATTGAGGTGGCCTACGACAATAATCCTGACAAGGTCTTAAAACTGCTAAACGATATTGCTCAAGATATGTACGCGCTGCCTGAGTGGCGCCAAAAAATGCCCGATCCACCAGAGGTTTTGGGGATTGATGAGCTTTCTCACTCTGGCATACTGGTGCGGGTCTGGTTGAAGACAGCACCCCTGCAGCAGTGGGCCGTCGGACGGGAATATCGTCTGCGGGTGAGGAGAGCCTTTGATACGCACAGCATTACCATCGGTAGACCTGAGTGGATCACATATCAAGCCAGTCTGAGGCAGACGCCAACGCACAATAAACGACTTATAGGAAATACCCAAAACAGCGGCAGGTGACAATATAGTCTTGTGTAATCTTTCCAGTAAAAGTGCTGAGATTTTAGGATATGAACGCCGAAAAAGGAAGCACTAGTGCCAGTTTTATTAGGTCAGAGACCCTTGGCAGCATCGTGACGACAACCCTTGACTTTGCGGTGTCCCACGGGATGACCCTCGAAGAAATTGCTCAAACCACAGATTTCTCTGAGGTTGACTACGCTCGTCTGGACAGCCGCATATCGGACGACTCGGTGGGAGAGCTAATGAGCATCATTGCGAATCGGTGGCCAGACACAGCCATTTCGATGGAAATTGCTCGCTCCGCTCCGTTTTCGATGCTCGGCGGATTGGTTCGCGGGGCTCAGTCTGCCAGCAATATTGAGGCTGTACTTGAGTGGTTTGTTACCAATCAGACGATTATTGCCGACCAGTCGGCCGTGCATCTTGAGCAAGCGGGCTCAGAGGTAGCGATGGTCGTTGCCCATCCTTTTGAGAATAGGGACAGGGGCGTGCTGCTCAAAGCCGTCACGGGCTTAGCATGGCGATTTCTGCAGGAGAGCACCGATTTAGAGTTATCCCTACTCAGGGTGGAATTTGCCTATGCAAAACCTATGCTGGTCGATGCCTATGAGTCGTTCTTTCAAGCATCAGTTTCATTTGAGACAGGACGCAATGCCCTCGTTTTTTCGCGAGAGAGCCTCGGCGTGCCCATTCGCGATGCCAATCCGCAGTTGTTCAATTTAATCGAGGGTCACTTTGCTGAACTGCGCCAGCAGTTAGGCAGCGATCGCTATCCCCTTGCCCTTGCCAAGCTCCGTCAGGGCATTATGGAAAACGCAACCCAGGGCGAGTATGGGGCGGCGGCAGCGGCAGCCAAAGCCAATATTAGCCTCCGCACGGCGCAGCGCTTGGCTAAACAGCACGGCACGTCCCTAAATACACTGATTACTGAAATCCGCTTAGCTAATGCAAAAAGCTTTTTAAGCGATCCCGAAATCGATATTGCTACCGTTGGACAAATTGTTGGATATACAGATGTCCGGGCCTTTCGCCGCGCATTTAAGCGTTGGACTAATCTATCGCCCAAAGAATATCGCAGGGAGAGGTTGGGCAGGTAGGCTTTTGGCTCAACATACGTCTTTACGAAATTGTCGAGCTATAGCTTTCGGCGAATTGCCATATCACTTCCCTGGCTGAAATTTAATCTAGGCCCAATTCACGCTTTAGCAGATTAATGGACTTTTCGCCGATATAGTTTTCGCTGCAAAAGACCTGGGGTGGCCGAATCAAGTCGTTGCGAGCTTTAGCGATCGCCTGCTTCACCACCGGATAACTGCTCTGATCAAACACAAAAATAGTATGGGCCGTTCGCACCAAGGCTTCCAGCTTATAGGTGTCGTCGGTTTGGGCCGTCATCACCAAAATATCGTCTCCCCGGAGGCTGTAGGTAATCACTTCTGAGGCCCGTAAAATCCCTGAGCTAATGCTGACCATGCCGAGACAGGTCTCTTTCGGCAGGGTTTTAAGCAAAGAGAGCTCCTCTGCATAGTCATAAATATCGATGGGAATCACCCGCACAGATTTTGGAGCCGCGATCGCCTCTGCTTCTGATACAAAATAGTTGCTGGTTACCACCGTACCTGAGCGGGCTTGGGCCAGCACGTCTTCGAGTTCTTCCAGGGGCACCAGCTGCACCGGAATGTGCAGGGCCTGCTCCAGCTCTCGCACCATCATTTCTCCCGCACCAATGTCCTGACGGGGGGTAGACACCAGCACTCGGGCACTGCACCGCAGTCGCCAGTCGATTTCGGCCAAAAATAGCTCCCGCGCCTGGTGCAGGGAACAGCCCTGACGCAGCAGCTCGTCTAGCCCCTCCTCAACCACCGTCCGGGCTTTAGGAAATTGATCCCACAGGGGCGATTTGGGCTTGGCGCTTTCTGTACTGCCCTGACCCCGCACATAAATACCTGAACCGGGCTGAGCCTCTACTGCACCTGCTTCTTCGAGCTGGCGGTACACCTTGCTAATGGTATTGCGATGGAGCCCGGTCTGCATCGCAAGCTGGCGCGTGCTCGGCAGCCGATGACCGGGGGGATACTGGCGGGAGGCGATCGCAAACTGAATTTGGTTAAAAAGCTGAGTGGAGGCCGGAATTTCGCTGTCGGGCTGGATATGAAATTGAACCACAGATACCTCCCAATCAAGAGCAATCAACAGCAGCAAGGCTTGATCACGGCCAAGCCATCTTAGCCGATTTCCCCAGTATCAGCCCACCGAATGATGAACTCTGAATGCATTATGGCGAGAAAATCCACCGACAATGGACATTGCTTAGCAGTTTTTAGCGCGATCGCGGGATCAATCGACAGAACTGACAATGGCTCAGGCAGTTTAGACTGCTGTGGTTAAATTGGGTTATACACCACAGGTATTTGGTAGCGTTCGATATTGGCTAGCAAAAGCCTGAATTTCAGCATCCGTATAAAAGTGCTTAAGCAGCTTAAAATCATAAATTCTTTCAATGTAGCTCTGCGGCAATTCAATATGATCCAAAAATTGCTTATATAGATCTTTATAGCGCTTTTGATTGCCAACGTTAGCTGAAATCAACCGAAAATTATCGATGCCTAGAAAGCTTTTAAATGCTTGCTGATAACAATCATTTAAAGACTCAAGTTTGAGTAAAAGGACTCTAACTTTGCTGCCCTCGTAAATCTGAAAATCTGTCCCTGCGAGAGGCGAGAAACTGAAAATATCAATATTAAGATGCCGCTCTAAGTTGTGCTCAAACCATGTAAATGGATGCTGACGATTTAGATTATGGACGTACTCTTTTTTAAATCTTGAAATGATTTCATCTAGTACTTTGTCATATCCTTCTGTCTTAACTCTAGGGCGATAGTCGTTTCCAAGCTTAAGTTCCTTTTCTAATTGCTGGAAAAAACTGGACAGAATCTGACGCATCGGATCTCGGACAAGGGTAATGACCGACCAAGGATGATCGAAATTCTCGTGGATAAGCTGATTCTGAAGATATGCGGCCTGAACGACATCGAGATAGATAAATCGACTTTGCGAAAAATTCTCTCTAATCTTTCTAAGTTTCTGTTGGATATGTTCAGGATTCAGTGTATGAATATGATATATAGGCGCTTTCAACCCTAACTGTTCTAGACTATGCCAAATGGTTGTTGAGCCAACTTTTCCCATCTGGTAAATCAAAATTTTGTCCGAACTACGATGGCCCTCCCAACGGAGCTTGCAGCCATGATAAAAACGGGTAATCGGATAGCTTTGTCGAAGTGAAGCTTGAGCTAGAGATTTTAGAGACATAGCTCTCACCTATTTATTTTGGAATAAGGCTTGACAGAAGTTTGAGTCCTTGACGTCGTCTCTCGATCTTGCATAAACCCAAAGAGGTCAGGACGTCGCATACCTGAGATATTATTTGAGATACTATCCTTGTGCACAGATAGCAGCTTTGTTAAATAATCAGCAATAGCATTTGTAAAAACTTCAAGCTACGGGCCAATTTCTGTTAAGTAACCATAAAGTTAAGGTAACCGTCCCATACACATCGCTAGCTGAGCAGAGTCGAAGCTACAACCCAG
>JBCDFX010000069.1:0-12946 GCA_039177155.1 Cyanobacteria bacterium P01_H01_bin.119 | reverse complement strand
TGTGGCGGGGCGATAGGACTTGTCACTCCATTAGAAATTAGCCTTCCCCAAAAAAAGCGATCGCTGCGCTGCTGTAAAACAAGAGCTGGCGAAGACCGTTCGTACTTGTAGTACCTAATGGTGAATTATGACTGCAGTAATTGTTAGTCCGCTCCAGAGCAGGGCGTGCCGGCTTACTGCAGTTTGCTTATTTTGAATTGAGTAGCGATCCGCCGGAAAGTTTGACCGGGGTTGCAAGTCAGATTGCTTCTGCGTCAACGATTTCAGCAATATCTCGTACAGTGAGCAATCTGACCAAAGCCATAGCTGAATAAACCAGTTAGAGCTACAGTTTATTCGCTGACAGCAACGCTCTCTAGAAGTTCGTCGTCTTTTGGAGCCTGACTTCTTAACGACCACTGCAGCAGCGGCGGCGCTAGAAAAGTGGTCAAAATCACCATTACGATAATTGCGGCTTCTAAAGGTTTGTCTAGCACCCCGCTGGCTGAGCCAATGCCGGCAAAGACCAGGCCCACTTCTCCACGGGGCACCATACCGATACCTACTGCCAGTCGGTTAATGCCCGGTTTGCCAAAGACTGCCCAGCCAGTGATGACTTTGCCCACAATAGCGACCACAATCAAAAAGCTAGCAATCATTAACCCCATGCGGTTTTCAGGCACTGCCGGGTTTAATACGCCCAAGTCGGCTTTAGCTCCTACGGTGACAAAAAAGATGGGCACCAAAATATCGGCTATGGGCATAACCTGGCGATCGAGTTCTTTGCGCTTGTCGGTTTCATCTAGCACTAGCCCTGCCGCAAAGGCTCCCAGAATTGCCTCTAAATGAATAACGTTGGCCAGAAACGCCATGATCAAAGCAAAGGTAAAGGCGGGAATTAGCAGAGCGCCGCGGGTCTGCAGGCGATCGCCAATGGCTTCAAAACTATGGTTAAAAAACTTGCCCAGCAGCACCGAGCCAATCAAAAAGGTGCTAGCGCTGACCATTAAATACACCACATTCCACAGATCGACCTCGCCAGTTTTGGCCAGACTAGCTACCACCGCCAGCACGATAATGCCCAGCACATCGTCCATCACCGCCGCACCGACAATAATTTGCCCCTCGGTAGACTTAAGCTGACCCAGCTCAGAGAGCACTTTGGAGGTAATGCCAATGCTGGTAGCGGTCAGGGCTGCCCCGGCAAAGATGGCGGGAATCAGCGGTGCGTTAAACAACATAACCAGGCCCACGGTGCCTAAGATAAAGGGCGCAGCCACGCCGATAACCGCCACGATCGCTGCCTGATAGCCGACCTTACCCAACTCTCGCAGGTCAGACTCTAGGCCAATTTCAAATAAAAGGACAATCACCCCCAGCTCGGCCAGAACTGAAATCACCTCACTTTGACTGGCAAAAATATGGGTTACCGCCTCAGCATCGAGATCGCCTAGCCACTGCAATCCGCTCATTAATGCAGAGTCAGCAGCGATCGCGCCCGTTTCAGGAAACACTAGCAGGTGCAGGGCCGAAACCCCAACAATCACACCGCCAACGAGTTCTCCCAGTACCGGCGGCAGGTTCAGCCGCTTAGAGAGTTCGCCGCCCAGCTTACTCATGATGTAAACCACCACCAGCGTTAGCAGTACCCCTGCTAATACCCAGCCGCCGTAGTCGGCTTCCGGAGTAGTGGCGAATACGGTGGGCGACGAGGGCCAGGTGTCAATGCCCCAAAGATTGCCCCAAAGATTGCCCCAGGGGAGTGAGGTGGGCGGCAAAAAAGTAGATATTATCATTGCATTCGATCTCTAAACTCAACAAAAAATCAAGGTAATAGCCGAACTGATTTTGCAATTGATTTAAGGTCTATACCCGTGGCTGAAGCTGGACCCAGCCCAAGGCTAATAGGGCCACGGTTAGGGAAGCACTGCCGGGGGCGATCGCTAGCCCCCAAAGGGCCGTCAGGGTGCTGGTGCAGTAAACCGCCAGGGCATAGACCTGGTCTTGCGAAGCTAATTTACGACCCGCAATGCTCAACACTAAAGCGATCGCCAGCAAAATTGACCAGGTCACACCGCAAATCTCCTATGTTGTTTGCATTCCTGCCTGCCAATCTGTAGTTGAATCAAACGGGGGCACTAAGTCGTCGCTGGCGGGGGTTCCAGCAACGGCTCGCTTTAACGCCTCTGCGCGATCGGTATACAGGTTCTGAGGCGGCACCAGGCTCATCACCTTAGTTTTTGACAGTCGCCGTTTAGTCTGGCCCGCAGCGCCGACAATAAGGATCTCTCGGCCCTCATCAACCGCCTCTTGCATTGCGTTCTCCAGCGCCAGGGAAGCGGTTACGCCCAGGTGAGGCACATCGCTAAGGTCAAAGACAATGGCATCGCAGTCGTTAATAGCGTTGTGCTCGCGAGAAATCGCCTTGGCAACCCCAAAGATCATCGGCCCACTCAGCTGAAACAGCAGTACCCGGCCGTTGCCCTCATCTAGCCAGCGCCTTTCCTCGGAACTCAGCCGCACCGTATCGTCAGCATCGCTGATCACCTGCACAGACTCAGCCTGAAGCTGGCTCATGCGATCAATGGTGAGAACGTTGGCCACAAATACCCCAATGCCCACAGCAGTAATTAAGTCCACCAGCACCGTCAGCACAATAACGCCGTACATAATCAAGGCACCCTTAACCGAAATATGGTGTGCCCGCTTTAAAAAGCTCCAGTCAATAATGTCAATGCCTACTTTGAGCGCAATACCGGCCAACACCGCCAGTGGAATGGTTGCTGCTAGATTAGCCGCACCCAAAATCACAATCAGCAACACGCCAGCCCGGGTCAGACCCGACAGCGCCGTGCGGCCTCCGGTTTGAATATTGACTACAGTGCCCATAGTGGCCCCGGCCCCGGCGATACCGCCAAAGAGACCAGAAGCCAAATTGCCCAAACCCTGCCCAATCAGCTCCTTGTTGGAGTCGTGCTCAGTGCGCGTCAAGCTGTCGGCAACCACTGAGGTTAACAGGGCATCAATACAGCCCAGCATCCCCAAAACAGCGGCATCTATAAACATTAGGCGAAGCTGATCGGGGGCAAAAGTTGGAACTTGAAGTTCAGGAAAACCCGCCGAAATTTCACCAATGCGGCGAATATCAGCGCCCGGGAACAAGACCAGCGACAGGACGGTACCCACAATTAGCGCGACAAGCTGGGGCGGCACAACCCGCTTTAACTTGCCGGGCATAAACCAAATGATGGCCACCGCGATCGCAGCCAGCAGCGTTTCCCCAGGTTGAATATTGGTTAATAAATCTGGAATGGCGCCCAGGGTGCCAACTACACCGCCCGGAGGGCTGGGCTGCCCTAAGAAAGGCGCAATCTGCAAAATAACCAAGATGATACCGATACCAGACATAAAGCCTGAAATCACCGTATAAGGCATCATCGTTACGTATTTACCCAGCCGCAGACTGCCAAAGATAATTTGAAAAATCCCGGCCATCATCACCACGGTAAAGGCCATTGCCAGACCGTTTTCTGGGTTGCTGGCGGTCAGGTTGGCAATAACCGCTGTCATCACAACGGTCATTGGTCCCGTAGGTTCAGAAATCAGGGTCGGGGTACCGCCAAACAGCGCGGCAAAGAAGCCGACCAAAACGGCACCCCATAGACCGGCAGACGCACCGGCTCCAGAGGCAACTCCGAAGGCCAGCGCCATTGGTAGAGCAATTACGGCAGCAGTGACACCCCCAAAAATGTCACCGCGTAAGTTTCTGAAATGGATTCGGTTGGTTATCTGCATTAGACAGCACACATATAAGCGATTGAGCCGGAAGAAATTTACGGAGCTAACCAGTTGCCTTGTTTCAGTGAGCCTGAATTTGCAAAATGCACCTCAGGCACTAAGCCAGAAACACCTTAGGTACTAAGCTAGATGCACCTCAGGTACTGAGCCAGATGCACCTAAGGTACTAAGCTAAATGCACCTTAGGTACTAGGCCAGATGCACCTAAGGTGCAATACAAAGAAAAGCTCAAATTTATTTCCATAGATAAAAAACTATCATAAATTTTTTACCATTGGTTAAAATCTATCGTCAAAGACTACGATTAGCAAGTAAGTTCAGCTTATAAGTTTTTATGCACTTTAAAAGTAAGAATTATGATTTACGTAAGGCGCGTTATCAATTAATCTTAGAAACTTGACGGGACAAGCTGTAACGTGCTGACCATTCCTATCGACTAGGGGCTGTAATAGCTATTTCTAAAGGCTTTGACGTCCAAATAATGACAGCTTCTATATCAATCCGTTAAAAGGTGCGGCGAATCTTAGAGCGCGGTAGATGGCATATACCTCCAATCTAGCGACACGACCTCTGAGGCAGGCCAGTTAATGTTTATGCTGCTACACCAGCAGAGCAACAGCGATCGCCTTGCTATATTCAGCGCTCAGCACAAAGGGTTTAGAGCATTGCTTTAAAGGGGTTGAGGCGGCGCTTTGGAGATCTCACGCCTTCCGCTGTAGCGACCGCATATCTAGAAGAGACCTACGGCAGAGCAGACTCAGCGATTGCAGGGGAGGCTGAGTTTGACCGTACCGAGTTGTAGCGACGGCAGTTGGGGGTTGTTCCAGAGCTTCGGGAGTTGTACTTTGCATCTCCTAAAGATGTCGTGCTGATTAATTCATCAGGCTTTTATTACAGGCGATCGCAAAAAAATAAGCTGACACAACCATAAATGTACTGTCGCTAACAAAAAAGTCAGGTAGTTGTGACGTTAGCAGCAGAGCTAAAAAAATAATAGCTACTCTATTGCTTAATGCCGCTCTCCGAATCACGCGAGTTAAGAAACTTAAAAAGAGTAATAGACCTGGAAGGCCGGTTTCAGCAGCTAAGTTTAAAAATAGATTATGGGTATGTAGGCCCACTCGTCCCATAATTTGTGGACCGATATGTTGGGCAAAAACGCCCGTTCCAATTCCGGTGATGGGATGCTCAATAATCTGCGCGATCGCAGCTTTCCACAACATAAATCTTGATAGTGCGGTACTCGTTGGATCGCTGCTGGTCAGCGATCGGAAACTATCCTCAGGGATTGAAACACCATAATGGCTGAGGACACTATCGACTAAATTGAGTAACGGGAAAAATTCACTTTCCCCAAATCCTAGGCGATAGGCAGGATTTGGAAAAAAGAGCGCCAAAAATAATGCAGCAAAACTATAGGCCAAAGCTTCCCGGAAGCTTAAGACTCGGCAAGCAGTTCCGAGCAGCATAAATAGAGCGAAAACCAGCCAGCCATTGCGGCTAGCGGCAAAGGTGAGCGCAGTCAGTATCAAAAATATAACTGGATAAAACTCATAGGCTTTAATTAAATTGTGCTTTTTAAGCACAATAGAAAATCCTGCCGCGATCGCCATTAAAGCCCCAAAGGGATTAGGATTGACCGTAAGCGACATCACCTGAGGATAGTGTCTGTTATAGGCGCCAAGGCCGTTGAAAATCCATAGCTCGGGGCAGAAAAATTCAAGAGTTCCTAAGAAAGCTAAAAAACCTAAAAAATAAAATAACAAGCGATAAATGCTTTGGTGAGTTCTAGAATTAGCGGTAATTAGCAAAAAACCAATAAATATTAAGCCGTAGGTTGTGTAAATGACATTATATTTTACAGCGGTTTTAAGATGTTGGCTAAATCCGGCGCAAACCCAAATCCATCCATAGAAAGCAGCTAGGCTAGTTAGCAGCAGTCGATTTTCAGTTAGCGCTTTCTTATTGCCCTTTAAATTTAAGCCAATTAAGAGGCAGGCTAAAATTGGCAGCGGCAGCAGGTTATATCGACTGCCACCGAGGAAAAAACTCAGAGATAAAGGGGTTGAACTAAGCAATAACGCTAAACATAAAATTTGGGTGCGTCTAGTCTTTGAGAAGACTGTATTGAGATTTACTCGCTGAGTAATGTTGGCTTCCATTCCGTTTTAGTAAATTCTTGCAGGGCAATTGTCCTACGCATAATCTGACTACGGCAGCCGTTTTAAGTTCCAACGCTGATGCAGTCCTATCTCTGTGGAATAAAACGGGCACTGCCTACTAACACTGGTAGGGACTTGAGAAGCTGGCAACAGTTAGTAGCAGGCGAGTCAAAGCCCATTTCAGAGTCAGAGATTTTGAACTGTGTTTGACGAGCGCTTAAATCGAGACAAAGGTTTAGTAGATTAGAGAACGACCATTATCTTCCACTGAAATGATCGCAGTGACGGATTAGATGTATCGGCGGCGATCGCGAAGACTCTGCAATTGATAAAGTTGGGCTGATCTATCGAAAGTCATAAAGAGCGGCCGTTATTTTCTCTCCGTTTGATGGACAACGGATAGACTGATTTCTTTTAAAATTTAAGTAATGTAGTAAATAGTTAAATCATAGGAGTCTTAGTGAGTAATAGTTCAGCAGAAAAAGTACAGCCTAATTTATCTGACAAAGCTACAGATAAAAACAAAGACTTTTTAGAAAAGGTTATTGCTAAAGGCGGCACGTCTAATTTAGACGATGCCCGCGACTTAACAGAAATTGTCTTTCGCACCATGCGAGACCTGATGACGACGGAAACTGCGGCAGATGTTGCTAGCGAGCTTCAAACCCCCGTTAGCACGACTAATCCAAAAATGTCTCAAGAAGAGATCGCCGATTTGTGGAAAGATTCTAATCCAATCGTTCGCTTTTTAAGCCAGGTTCGCCCAGCTCTTAATTTTGACGATAAGACGTTTCTTTTCCGAATTGCTAAGGAAGGCGGGCTGCCTCAAACAACAGGGCCGAATCCTAAGGTGACGCCGCCAGAAACCGTAGTTTCGGCTGTGTTTAGTGCCACCAAAGACGAGCTATCTGAAGCTAAAGTCGCTGAAATCGCGGAATTTTTGCCGGGCAAAATTCGTACCCTCTGGGAAAGTGCTTGATTTTTACTTGTTAGTCCAATTAGGTCACAATCAAGCCTTCTAGGGCAGTTTGTAAATCCTGGGTCAGGCTAGCGACGGCCTTGCGCCGACTGCGTTTATAGTCTGACCAGCGATCGCTAACGCATATGGGTAAACCTACCCGCAGTTCTACTCGCTGCGGTCCCAACTGAGGACGGGGAAACGCAGGCTTACCTTGAATTCGCGCCATCACATCGCGCAGCAGTAGGGTCGTTTCAGCAAACCGTTCGACCGTCGGTTTTTCCATCACATAGCGACCCGTTACTGCAACAAAGCTCTCCACCAGTCGCATATGCCACATGCGTAAATCAGATTCCTCGGCAATGCGATCGGCAAGTCCCTTTTCCAAGATTGACAAATCAGACTGGTTTCTAAGGTCGTCACGATAAATGCGATCCCATCCGGCCTGCTCCAAACGACGGCAGCGATCGATTACCGACCCTTTTGGCGGTAACCCAAAGTAAGACTCTGCAATCTGCAAAGCCGCATTGAGCAGAATAGTTAAACGCTCTGCCAGCCGATCATTGGCGGCCAGAGGATCAATCGAGCCGAGTAAATCATTGTCGCCGGGCTTATTAGACTTATCTGCATCGGGAAACTCAACTTGATAAAATTCCTGGTAATAAGCCTCCATCAGCCGCAGCAAATTTTCGCCCAACCGATAGAGGCGAGCATATAGAGACGCTGCTCGCTCAGACGCAATGCCTAAATCCGGCAGTAAATCTGTCAACGGCGCTTCAGTCGAGTTGTTATCTACGGTGGTCATGCCGCTGTCTCGCTCAAGCTGACTCAAAAGCTGCTCTAGGGCATCCCAGGGCGGGCGAATATAGCGGTATTGAATGCCCAGAGGCAGAATTTGCACCGATTCAGTTCGCTGGGCTTTACGCAAATCTTCTACGCACCAAAAGCTCATCTGGGCGATCCCTGGCTCCAGAGGGCTAACGATTTCGTTGTGGCCGTTGTTTGCTCCCTCTGGCGCTGCCGCCATCGGAAATTTGCCGTTAGCAAAAAGCTGGCGGATAGAACGCAGCCCGGCGATATCGATTTTGCCGCGCTGAATGGGGGTGCCGCCAAGCTTGGCATATAGCCAACCAATTTGTTGCCCCGCCCAAAGCGGAATACCGCGATCGTAAATAAAGTGGGCGTGGGTTTGAGGCAGATTTATGCCCGCTTGTTTGGCTGCTCTGGGCAAGAGATGCCACAGCAGACGGGCGAGGCAAAAAGCATCCTCTGGGGCAGGATGGCGAAACGCAATTAAAAAGCGAGTATTGCCTTGGGCAAACTGGTTATACAGGGTCGCTAGCTGAGTCAGATTTTCTCCTCGAATATCCACTAGCGGCGTTCGCCAACGAATCCACAGGGGCAGTAGCCGACGCATGCCTGACAGAACCCAGGGCGCAAAATCGGGTTCAATAAACTCTAATGGAGGCTGGGCTTGGGTAGGCGCATTAACCACTGCGATCGCGACTAATAATCTGGTCTTAAATCATACCTACAATCTTGACAGAGAGTATCAAGGGCTGTCATCAGCTAGATTGCGAATGTTTCTGCAGCAGCAGTTGCAGCCCCTAGCCAATATGATTAGGGCGGGCGTATTTACGGTTTCCTTATCAGTTCTGTATTTAACAGATGGCACACCCTTTTATTTGGCTCAGATCGGCCTTTGTAGAGCCAAAAGAACAATTAGGACGAGGCTGCAAGTCAGGTTGCTTCTGCGCAAGCAACTCCAGCAATACTGGATGCGGTAAGCAATCTGACCAACGCTGTATAGTCAAAAATGTCGTAAGGCGATGTAAACCAGTGATAAAGTCCCTGTTCCGCAACTTTGTCGAAAATTAATGCAGACCAAACTTTTCCCCAATACTGTAAAGCCTCAATAAAGTTGTAGGCAGTCAAGATTGCGTTGTTTCACAGAGATAGCTTTAATTGTCTTCAGATTGTGATTGTCTACCAATCATTTCAGGGTAATCTACTGTATTTTTGTCAATTCTAAAGCGATATCGCGATTAACGCTTAAATCGACTAGTCCTTTTAAGGTTTTCAATAGACAGCAGGTTTTCGACAGACAGCACTATCTTTGGCGTGTCTTAAAGCTGGGCGATGTTTATCTTTTAGGCGATAGCTTTACCTTAAGCTAAGCGCCAGATCGCCTGCCAAATCTAACTTATTAAGACTTTCCCAATCTCAATATCCATTGTCCTTCGAATTGGACAATAGTGCTGGTTAATATTATTGGTCACCGTTGGCGGTTGCATCCATAGGTTATTCCTGACCATAGGTTATTCCTGAATCGTTAGTTTTTCATAGAACGCGGGTCATAGCGATTGCTGTGGCTCAGCTGCGCATGCCTAACTTTTGAGTAAACGCGATGAACTATTCTTTGTTTTCTAGCTCTCAGGTTGATTGTCAAACTTTATCCCCTAGTCATAAAAGCAATGACTGGATAAACAACGTTTTGCCGCTATCGCAATGCTCTACCTATCAAGACCCCATGCTGCTGAACCAACTTTTTGAAGCGTGTCGGTTTAATTTTTATCAGGTCAATCAAGCAATTGACCCAATTTTGTCAGCTCAAAGTCGATGCCAGCTTACGACGCTCTACATTCAAGGTATTACCGTAGAACAGCGTCTCCTTTTAGCGACCAATCTCAATCCCAACCAGGATATTCAGGTGCTCTCAGGAGCGGCTAACTGGCTGATTGGCAACAGCCCCAACTGCGCCATCGCCGTCCAGCATCAGGCGGTAAGTCGCTGTCATGCCGTATTAGGCTACGCCACAGACTTAGGGTTTTATATCACCGATGTGGGCAGTGAAGCGGGCACTTACGTTAATCGCCGTCTGCTTGGCGCTCTCCAGCGGCGATCGCTGCGAGATGGCGATTTAATTGAGCTGGGTCACCTGCGAATAGAGTTCTTAATTGACCGCATTGGTCAACCCGTAGAGCCAAATGAAGATGAAACTCGGCACTAGGTCGCTTAAGCTAATACCTTAAGCTGCAGGCGGCGTTCGCTGATACTGCATTCCAGGTAGGCATGCTACCAGACCCATCACCTCCAGCTGCAAAAGCGCGCTTAAAACGCTGCCCGTATTCATTTCGACGCTCAACACAATTGAGTCTAGCGAAATCGGATCGGCTGAGACCTGGGCATAGACCTGGTTTAGCTCATTGGAAAGTTCGGGCTGAGGAAGCAGTTTAGCCTCATCGGCAGCCGCTGCCTCAGCAAGATAAGGTAGGCTGCCTAGCGCCTCCAGCAGCTCTTTTTCGCCCAAAATAATATGGCCACCCTGATTGATCAGCTCTAGGCAGCCCCGGCCCCGGCCATTGTCCAATGAACTAGGCAGTGCGTAGACATCTCGCCCGTAGTCATTGGCTAGGCGAGCTGTAATCAGTGCCCCAGAGCGCTGGGGTGCTTCGGTAACCAATACGGCTCGGCTTAGTCCAGCAATAATGCGATTGCGGCGGGGAAAATGGCTGCGATCGGGAGCCGTTCCGTTAGCGTACTCGCTTAGCACTAGCCCCTTTTCTACAACGGCATCGTATAGGCGCTGGTGATGGCGAGGATAAACCACATCCACTCCGGTGCCTAACACGGCCACCGTGTAGCCCTGATGTTCTAGACAGGCCTGGTGAGCAACGGCATCAATGCCATCTGCCAGCCCTGAGACAATGGTAAAACCATGACGGGTCAGCGCTGCTGTTAAGTTTTTAGTCCAGCGCTTGCCGTAGTTAGAGGGGCTGCGGGTGCCAACAACGCCCACAATAGGCAGGCTGCCCTGACCTAGCTCCGGCGCTGCGTTGCCCCGGTAGTAGAGTACGGGTGGCGGGTCGGTAATTTCAAACAGCAGTCTGGGGTAGGCTGCATCGGCGGGCGTCCAAAAGTTTGGTGAAGTCTTTAGCTGCTGCTCCAGCAGATCCGTCGGACTCAGGTGAGGACGATGAGCAATAATGGTTTCGGCCAGTTTGCCGCCAATCCCGTCCACGGCGACTAATGCGGGCAGGTCAGCATCCCACGCAATCGCCAAACTGCCGAACTGCTCGTAGATTCGCTTAATTAATACTGGCCCAACTCCCGACAGGGCTGCCCATGCAAGCCAGTATGCCCGTTCGTTTGCCAATGCAGTGTCCTGACGTACGCCTCCAGTATGCCTATTTTTGGAGAGAAATGACTGCTTCCCCGTTAAGGCTTTTTACGGGGCTTTTTATGGGGCTTTCTCAATGGTTTTCAGACAGCAGTAATTTTGATTGGCATTCTGGCATTAATTAATATGAGTCGAATTCGAGCAAAAGCCTGCGATCGCTGCGGAACATCTGCTTCAATCCTCTATCGGGTGCGCTGGAACGAGGTTAAACAGTGGCAGTTTGTCTGCCCGGACTGTTGGCCGCCGGTTCAGGCCCAGCCCGGCTATACCTACGGCGGCACCTGGAAAGCCAAAAAGCGCCACTGACAAAAGATCCTTCAATGATTCGATTAGGCCCGCGTACCTATCCCGCCCGGCTGCAGCTGTAGCTTAAGCTGAAACACCTCAGCAAAACAGGTTGCCACTGTTTCGCGTACGGCCTTTAGCTCAATATTGGGCAAAAACTGATGCAAACTGCCGACGGGGCGATCGCCAATGCCGCAGGGCACAATTGCCTCAAACCCCTTCATATCTGGGCATACATTTAAGGCAAAACCGTGCATCGTAATCCAGCGGCTAACTTTAATACCGATGGCCGCCACCTTCACCCCATCAACCCAAACTCCCGTCAGCCCTTCGATGCGATCGCCCCGAAGACCGTAGGCCGCGATCGCTCGAATCACCACCTCCTCAAGCTGACGCAAATACCAGTGCAAATCCTGCCGGTGGCGTCGCAGATTCAAAATTGGATAGCCCACAATCTGCCCCGGACCGTGGTAAGTCACCTCTCCCCCGCGCTCAATGCGATGCACCGCGGCAGGCATATCCGCCAGACTAAACCTTAAAAATCGCTCGTCAGCCCCTTGGCCCAAGGTGTAAGTCGGAGGATGGGACAGCAGGAGCAGCACATCCGGTAGCGCGGGGTCCTCAATCCGCTGCTGCATTAGCCGCTGCTGCCAAGCCCAGGCTGACTGAAACGCGACCTTATCCTCTTGGTACAGCAACCCTACTGACTGAGGCAAACCCATAATGTCTATCCGATCGACCACAGCCCCATTTAAATGGTATTCAAGGGGGCAAATACTGAACTATTGGTATCTACAGCAACCAAAGCTAATCAAGAATTATCAAACCGTGCTAAGGATCTTAACGGCAAGTGTCGCCTGGAATACAAGGTGCTAGGGTGAAAGCATAAGACCGAACTACTAAGGAGGCTCGCTCTATGAAGCTTGTTATCCATGGCAAAAACATCGAAATCACTGATGCCATCCGAGATTACGTCAAGCAAAAGGTCGAAAAAGCCGTCAATCATTTTCAGCATATTACCCAAGAGGTAGACGTACACTTATCCGTCGCTCGAAATCCCCGAATCAATCCCAAACAGTGTGCCGAGGTTACCATCTACGTTAACGGTGCCGTCGTTAGGGCCGAAGAGAAAAGCGAAAACCTCTACGCCAGCATCGACCTCGTTGCCAACAAAATTACCCGCCAGCTTCGCAAATACAAAGAAAAGCGCCAGAGCAAAACTCACCTAACTGTCAAGCCCAGCGATGCATTGTTTGAGGCAGTCCCCGAATCAACCGACGTCTCAGAGGTCTTGGCTCAGCGCACCCCTCAGCTCCCAGAGGCCGTGGTCAGAAGCAAGTACTTTGCAATGCCGCCAATGACGGTCCATGAAGCCCTAGAGCAGCTTGAGCTAGTGGGCCATGATTTTTACATGTTTCACAATATCGAAACCGACGCCATCAACGTTGTGTATGAGCGCAACCACGGCGGCTATGGTCTCTTGCAACCCCGCCTGACCCACAGCAGTGATCACAACGGCCACAGCAACGGTCATGCAGTGTTCCCCTCGGAGCTAGAGACCGTTTCTGTCGCGGGCTAAGCGAT
>JBCDFX010000068.1:0-12948 GCA_039177155.1 Cyanobacteria bacterium P01_H01_bin.119 | reverse complement strand
CGGGCTTTGCCTGCTGATATCTGTTAGTCTTCACAGCGCTGTATTTTTACTGCCCCTGCCCAGGGTAAATACTGCGTCAGATTTTGCAGTGGCCCCCGCCGAACCAGAGCAAAATTCTGATACGGAAATTGCTGTGGTCACTCTTCCTAATGAGTCTGATACTGCTCCCCAGACAGACGATGCACCGTCTGAAACGACCTCCCCCGAGCGATCGCAATCAGCGGTAGAGCCGTCCGATCCAACCTTAGATAATCTCCAGCCTCGGCCTTCTGCCGAACCCCAGTCCGCTGACCCCCAGTCTGACCAATCCGAATCCAATCAATCTCAGAGACCCGACGATTCAGATGACGATGGTGGAACCAGCCAAGATGATGACGACCCGCCGTCACCCTATGCTAATTTTCCTCACCTTGACGGTGTCGAGGCTGACTCAAACTGCTTGGGACAGGAGAACTGCTGGCGACTACCGGGCACTAGCCTAAACGTTGTCCGAGACTTGGACACTAGGCTAGAACAACAAGGCTACAGCCTAGAATCAAATACACGAGATACCGGGATTCGCGTATTTTCTGTCTCCAAAGACGGTGAGTTTTCCTACTATCTCAACGTTCTTGAAATGGCGAACACCAGCGAAACCCGATATATCATTACAGAAGAAAGACTACCTTTCGAGACCCTCAATCGTCTTAGGCAAGGCTAGCAAAAGCATTACTCCCAGCCCGCGCGATCGCAGATTCGAGGCTCGCGGCCCATATTGGCCACTATGCCCGATGCCCATTCTTCAGTTGCACACTCACCATTAGCCTCAATCAGCGAATCCACCAAAGATTGATTATAAACATTGGTAGACAAGCGAATCAGAGTTCTCCCCTGCCATTTGGGTTGGGCCCAATCTTTACTACAGCGACGCAATCGATATAGCGAAATCTTTAAGAGCTAGTAGTAGTTCCTCAATCAAATTTGCTGGTTTGAGTCTTCTGTTTAAAGAAATCAACTGGAGAACTAAAACTCAGATACGGCTTGGTCATCAATCTGAACTCGATTAGCCGCTTAAATTTCAATCTTGTAGCTGTAGTCTTCTGATTAAGAACGGCATCTAACCTAAGTTATAAATCTGTGCTGAGCTAATCATTGATTTACAAATTTTCTTCTGTGAATCATAAGATCGGTACGGCATAAAGAGCATAGCCGTCTGTATTGACTTTGATTAACTCTCCAGATGAACTCGCTGATATAGTCAACGGGGATGATTCCTGGTTGAATGGAAACGAGCGCAAATAAAGTTTTATTACAGAAGGAGAGCATATGTACATCGTGCAAATCGCTTCTGAGTGCGCCCCCGTTATTAAAGCAGGGGGACTTGGAGATGTGGTGTATGGTCTGAGCCGGGCGGTGGAATCGCGGGGCCATACCGTTGAGCTGATCTTGCCGATGTACGACTGCATGCGCTACGACCACATTTGGGGACTGCACGATGCCTATAGGGATCTGTGGGTGCCCTGGAAAGGCAGCGATATTCACTGCTCTGTCTTTTGCGGGTGGGTTCACGGTCAGCTCTGCTTCTTTATTCAGCCCCACTCTGGCGAGAACTATTTTGATCGAGGCTATTACTATGGCGCGGTGGACGATCAGATGCGGTTTGCTTTTTTCAGCAAAGCCGCGATGGAGTTTTTGCTGAAGGCCAATAAGCGACCGGATGTGATTCACTGCCATGATTGGCAGACGGGTTTGATCCCCGTCATGCTCTACGAAATGTACCGCTTTCACGGCATGGAAAGTCAGCGGATTGCCTACACCATTCACAACTTTAAGCATCAGGGAATCGCTGGAGCAGACATTCTGTGGGCTACGGGACTAAATAACGAACCCTATTATTTTCAGTACGAAAAGCTACGGGATAATTTCAACCCTTTTGGCCTCAACTTTATGAAAGGAGGTATTGTCTATGCAAATCATGTCAATACTGTATCTCCTCACCACGCTTGGGAAGCTCGCTACTCTGGGGTAAGCTACGGCCTAGGACACACCCTAGAAATGCACAATTATAAGTTTGGCGGCATTCTTAACGGCATCGACTATACGACTTGGAACCCTGAAACCGATAGCTTTATTTCTGAGCACTACAGCGCTGAAGCATTCCAAAACAAGGTGAAAAATAAGAAAGCGCTGCGTGAGCGTTTGCTGTTTAGCGACGATGAAGATAAGCCGCTAATTGCCTTTATTGGTCGTTTGGACGACCAAAAAGGGGTTCATTTGGTTCACCACGCTACTTACTATGCGCTGGACCACGGCGCGCAGTTTATTTTGTTAGGATCTGCCACCGAATCTGGGATCAATCGCTGGTTCTGGCACGAGAAGAATCATCTCAACAACAATCCAGACTGCCATTTGGAGCTGGGCTTTAACGAGGAGCTAGCTCACCTGATTTATGCCGCTGCAGATATGGTAATGGTGCCCAGCAACTATGAGCCTTGCGGACTGACCCAGATGATTGGTTTACGCTATGGCGCGGTGCCCATTGTGCGCGGGGTTGGGGGATTAATCAATACTGTCTTCGATCGCGACTATGACAGCTACCATCCCCCCACTGAGCGCAACGGCTATGTGTTTTTCCAAAGCGACTTTAATGCAATTGAGTCGGCCATGGATCGAGCTATTGGTCTGTATCGCTACTACCCTGAGGAGTTCGAAAAACTGGCAACCCAGGGCATGGGCTATGACAACTCTTGGAAAAACTCGGCCGATCAGTATATTGGGGTCTATGAGTATATCCGCCATAAGTAGAGGTCTGGCTGGTACAAGACTTCGCCCAGGATTGCTCTAATCGATAACGGCCTCTAGTTTGAATGCTGCGACGGGCAGTCCGCGAATATCTAAATCGACACAGAATAAGTCTCCAGCCGAGGTCTGAGCTTGAATTTCCATTTGGCTAAGTCCGATGGAGGCGCTGGTAATCCAGAGCTGATTTAGATCTGAACCGCCAAAAGCGCAGGAGGTGGGGCGCTGGATCGGCATGGCGATCCGCTGCATCTCCTGACCTTGGGGATCAAAGCGAATAACGCACCAGCCGTCCCACATAGCTGACCAAATGCAGCCGTCTGCGTCAATGGCGAGGCCGTCGGGGAAGAAAGATTCTGGGGTGAGATCAATTAATACGCGGCGGTTAGCAATCGCTCCCGTGTTGCCATCGTAATCGTAGGCGTAAATCAGCTGGGCCGGGCTATCGGTCAGATAAAAAGTTTGCTGATCGGGGCTCCAGCCGAGCCCGTTAGAAATTGAAAGCTTTGTTTCTATCACTGTCAGCGTCCCGTCGGGGTCGTATCGGCAGAGGCGAGCCTCAGGCTGCTCATCATTGTTCATCGATCCCATAAATAGACGCCCGTGGGGATCACATTTGAGATCATTCAAACGGTTGTTGGGGCGATCGCCTTCAATATCGACCAGGGGCGTCACTGCTTGACTGGGCAGATGCAGCAAATCCAACCCGCTGCGGCGGGCAAGAATCAGGCGATCGCGATCCACAATGGCTAAGCCAGTGATTAAATCGTCTAGTTCGATAAACCGACTTTCTGCTGTCTCAGGGTAATACTGGTGCAGTCGGTGATTGTAAATATCCACCCAAAACAGCCGCTGCTGATCGGCATCCCAAACGGGGCCTTCGCCGAGGCGAGCGCGGGCGTTGAGCTTATTGATGGGTTGAGGGGTTGCAGCCATTGAGCAATTAGCGTTTAGTCGTCGAAAAATTATCAAACCAGCCCACGCGCCAGAAGTAAATAATCAGCCCTAAGGCGATCGCACTCATCAGCCCCCAGCAGAGCGGATAACCCCAGTACCAGCTCAGTTCTGGCATATTCCAGGGCGACTCAGTCGGATCAAAATTCATCCCGTATACGCCGGCAACAAAAGTCAGAGGAATAAAAATAGTGGAAATCACCGTTAGCAGCTTCATGACCTCGTTCATTCGGTTGCTTACCGACGATAGATAGACATCCATCAAGCTGGAGGCCAGTTCTCGGTAAGTTTCTAAAATATCGAGAATTTGAATCACGTGGTCGTAGCAGTCTTGCAGATAGATGCGGACTTCAGGGCTGATGCAGTTGCTAGTATCGCGAATCAACACATTAATGGCGCTGCGCTGAGGCCAAATGGCGCGACGTAGGGCCATCAGCTCTCGCCGCAGATCGTGGATTTTTTCAATGGTTTTGCGGCTAGGGTTGTCAACGACTTCGTCTTCCAAGGCTTCGATATATTCACCGTATTCTTCTAGCACTGGGAAAAAGCCGTCAATCACCGAATCAATCAGGGCATAGGCCAAATAGTCTGCCCCGTGGGTGCGAATCACTCCATGATTTCGACGGATGCGATCGCGCACTGGGTCAAAGCAGTCAATTTCTGGCTCTTCTTGCACGGTGAGTAAATAATGCGATCCCAAAATAAAGCTCACCTGTTCATTAAAAAAGCCGCGGCCATTGGGCTTTAGCATCACCATCCGCATAATAATTAGCAAATGGTTTTGAAACTGCTCTACCTTAGGCCGCTGGGGAACATTCACTACATCCTCCAGCACCAGGGGATGAAGATGGAATACCTCTCCCAAACTCCGCATAACAGGTTCGCTGCCCAGCCCCTGAACATCCAGCCAGGAAACCGATTCAGTGTCTAAATAATTGGCGCAGCTATTGGGGTGATCAAGTTCAACCTGGGTGGCGCTATCGCTGGCGTAGTCAATCAGCACTAGCTCAGGGATAGGGGCACCGTCTTCAATGGTCAACGTGCCGGGAGTGCTGCCTTGGCGATCGTAATGGTAGTCGAAGTGGTCCTCTTCTGCCTGAGCGCCGTCTTCTATATCGTTTAGGGTAAAGCGATTTAGAGAAGCAAAAATGGAGCGCTGAGCGCGATCGCCGTTTGAAACCAGCCGCTCTCCCCGACGCGATCGCCTAAACCGAGGCTTTGAATATCCCATAGGTGGCCTGCTTTTTCTCTCTATAGCTACTTGAGGTGATTGTAGCCAGTCCGACGTGTTGTCCTGTGTGCGCTTGCCTTGAAATCTCGTATTTCAACTTGACAAGACGCGATCGCGGTGAATACGATGTAATTACGATTTTATTGTGCAGCGCTACTTAATATGACCGCCTATATCCGCTCCAGTTTAGTTAAAATCGGAAATTCTCAGGGCTTTCGCATCCCCAAACCCTTGCTAGCCCAGTGCGGCATTAATGGCGAGGTCGAGATTGGTATTGAGGCCGATCAGCTAATTATTCGCCCGGTGCATCATCCCCGCGCAGGGTGGCAAACTGCGTTCGCTGAGATGGCTAATCGAGGCGATGACTTATTTTTAGATGACACCACAGACCTAATGACGCCGCTCACGGATTGGGATCAAAATGAATGGGAATGGTAGTTGACCGCTTCGATATCTGCCTGGTTAACCTTGACCCCACCGTCGGCAACGAAATTCGCAAAACCCGTCCCTGTGTCGTGGTCTCACCGGACGAAATAAACCACACTATCTCTACCGTGATTGTGGCTCCGATGACCACCAAAGGCCGCACCTATCCTACCCGTGTCCCCTGCAAATTTGACGGCAAGAAAGGCCAAATCGTTTTAGATCAAATTCGCACGGTAGATAAACGGCGGCTGGTTAAAAAGCTGGGCACGTTATCTCGGGGTGAGCAGCGCAAAGTGATTCTGACCCTGACAGCGTTATTTGCAGAATGACCCTGGCTCCTTCCATGCCGCAAATTATTACCTACAGTCCGGCTTATACGCTGGTGCCCACCTACGAGTGTTTTAATCGCTGTACCTACTGCAACTTTCGAGTTAATCCGGGCCAAGACCATTGGTTGAGCTTAGTTGAGGCAGAGCAGCGGCTACAGCAGCTCTGCGATCGAGATACGGTTGAAATTTTGATTTTAAGCGGGGAGGTGCACCCCCGCAGCAAGCGACGCCAGCAGTGGCTACAGCGGATTGAAGACCTGTGCCGCTTAGCACTAGAGAGCGGATTTTTGCCCCACACCAATATTGGCCCTCTCAGCCGAGCAGAAATGCAGCGGCTTAAAGCGGTGAATGTTTCTATGGGGCTGATGCTGGAGCAGTTGACGCCTGCGCTATTAGAGACAGTCCATCGCCATGCCCCCAGCAAAGTGCCTGATCTGCGCCTCCGGCAAATTGCCCAAGCTGGAGAGCTGAAAATTCCATTTACCACCGGGCTGCTGCTGGGCATCGGTGAGACTGAAGCCGACTGGTCGAAAAGCCTAGAGGCGATCGCGTCTCTACAACAGCGCTACGGCCATATTCAAGAAGTAATTTTGCAGCCCCATCAGCCCGGTCTTAAGCAGGACGTTCCAGCGGCGGCGGTGACCTCTGAGCGTTTGGTAAAAGCCGTTACCCTAGCGCGGCAAATATTGCCGGCCAATATTACGCTGCAAATCCCCCCCAATCTGACCACCCTTGAGGGCGCGATCGCCTGTATTGACTCTGGCGTAAGGGATCTAGGCGGGCTTGTTCCTAAAGATGAAGTCAACCCAGACTATCTCCATGCCTCGACTGAACAAATGGCAGCGGTGCTGCGCGATCATGGCTGGCAGTTACACCCCCGACTGCCGATCTACCCTCAGTACGATGCTTGGCTACCTAATGGTTTACGCAGAAGCGTTGCGGACTGGCGCTCTCGGCTACGTACCTCGTCCGTGTCGCCGATAGGGGCCTAATCCTCGTCAACGAGTTCTGTGTCAACAAGTTCTGTTTCCACTAGGGTTGGTAGCAGCGCATCTAAATTAGTGACCTCGCCGACCACACGCCGCACCGGATGGGGCCAGACCCGAATCAGCGTTGGGGTGGCAGAAATTTGATCTTGTTCTGCCTGTTCTGGATATTTGCCCACATCCACCATTTTGAGCGTGTAGGGCTGATGCAAAAATTGCTCAAACCGCTCGTGCAAATTAGACAAAATCCGGGTGGTGGCTGCTCCCTGCCCTGAAACGTATAGACGAAACACAAAGCCTGACGCTAGCCCGGCGTTTGATAGGCTAGCTGCGGGCGGGCTCAATTGAGGCGATCGCGTAGAGACACTACCAGAAGTCTTTATGGGCGGGCGGCTGGGATACCCATCACCGGAGATTTGCATTACCAAATTATGATTGTCCCAAA
Organism: Cyanobacteria bacterium P01_H01_bin.119; assembly: GCA_039177155.1. GTDB lineage: Bacteria > Cyanobacteriota > Cyanobacteriia > Phormidesmidales > Phormidesmidaceae > JBCBZT01. The sequence continues at coordinate 5,799 of JBCDFX010000068.1, read as the reverse complement.
GCGATCCAAAGGTGTGGCGATAGGTTTCGATCACTAAGGGATCACAGACATCTCCCTGGGCATAAACAGGCTTCCACACAGCTGTGTTAAGCCCAAAAATTGCGCTCAGCACAGCTCGGTGCCTTAATACGGCCGGATAAGCCTCAGCCGCGGTCTGAATCTGCTGGGTTTGTGGATCCTGCCAGCGATCAACGGTTGCGGTGTAGCAGGGCACTAAAAAGTGCGGTGACTCTCTTAAATCAAAAATCTCCTGTAGTGCACCGCAGAGCTGCACATGCCAGCGGGCCTGCTTTTCTGCATCAATGGCATATAGCAAATCTCCCCCTGGCGTGAATAAGGCGATTCCCTTAAACGTCTGGGGGAGATTGGGAGTTTCAGGGTCAGAGGTCACTCTAAAACACGAGTTACAACAAGACGTTAATCAAGCTTAAAGTATGGGGCCTCAAGCGTTCAACTGATCAAGGACTAAAGGCTGTAATCGATTAAAGGGTGATGACCTGCCCTACACTCGGCCCCTGAGCATCTGGGCCATCTCATTTTGCCGGGGTGACATATCAAGGGCCACTTCCTCAGTAATCCGACCCGCCTCATAGAGAGCATAGAGAGACTGATTCATGGTGCACATGCCGTCAAAGCCGCACTTGGGAATCAACGCTTCAATTTCATCTAAATCGCCGCGAATAATGTAGTCCTTAATCGCATCGGTATTAATCATGATGTCATGGAACGCGGCCCGCTTACCGTCGGTGGTGCGACAGAGCCCCTGGGCGATTACGGCAACGAGGGATTCTGCCAGCGACACTCGAACAGGCGCCTGCTGGTCAGGCTCAAAGAGGTTCAAAATCCGCTCAACGGTTTTAACCGCGCTGTTGGTGTGCAGGGTTCCCATCACTAGGTGACCCGTTTGAGCTGCTTTTAACGCGGTGTTCACCGTTTCCTTATCCCGCATTTCACCGACCAAAATAATATCGGGATCTTCCCGCAGAGAGGCTTTTAGGGCGCTGTCAAACTTTAATGTGTTTAGGCCCACTTCCCGCTGTTTAATCAGGGATTTGCGGCTAGTGTGAACAAATTCAATCGGATCTTCGATGGTGATGATGTTGCGGGGCATCTCGGTGTTGATATAGTCAATCATTGCCGCTAGGGTCGTTGACTTACCGGAACCAGTCGGTCCGGTGACCAGCACCAAGCCTTTGTGATAGTGGCAGATGTCCTTAAACACAGAGGGCATGTTGAGCTGGTCTAAGGTCATGATTTTGACTGGAATCAGTCGCATGACCATAGCAGGGCCACGCAGGGTGTCAAAAATATTAATCCGCACACGGGTAAAGTCAAACTGAGCGGCACCGTCAAAATCGAGGGTTTGTTTGAAGTCCTGGATTTCGTCGGGTTTCAACACTTCGGCCATCCAGGCATCGAAGGCGGGGCGATCGGTTACAGGGTAGTCGGTGATATCAATTTCACCCCGGTTGCGAAAGCGAGGCACCTCTCCAACCCCAATATGAACATCTGAAAATCCTTTATCGAAGGCTTCGCGCACTAGCTTCTTTAGGGTGAGTCCGCTACCTGATCTAGCTGCAGCGGGCATGGGCGGCGGTGCGGCAGCACGGTGCCCTGACGGCTTGGGTCGAGCCGCAGGCGGTGCAGCAGGGCGACCTGGCGGGGGCGGGGGGGGCATCCGAGGCGGTGCTGGCGGACGTTGTGCTTCAGTCATGGCTTTTCCTTACGATGTAGTGCCGTTACCAACCAGGGAGCGCACACAGTGGCAGCGCGATCGCGACAGTATTGCTGGGTCTGCCCTTAAAGATAGCAACGAACCTGATTTATGAACGTTGATTGATTGTTAATTAGATTGCCCATATTTTCCTAATCAGCCCACTCTTTAAGAACAGATAGGAGAGTGGGAGAGAGTATTAGCCATTCTGCTGCTGCCGCCAGTGGGCCTGAATCTCTGGCAGCGTAAATAGCGCCTCAAAGGTGAGGCCGCGATCGCGGTAGAGTTCTGCTCCACCCTGCTGCCGATCTACCAGAGCCAGAATTCTGTCTACGCTGTAGCCTGCTGCCTTTAATCGCTCTACCGCCTGTAGGGCAGACTGCCCCGTTGTGACTACATCTTCGAGCACCACAACCGATGTTTTGGGCGGCAGAGAAAGCCCTTCAATGTAAGCTTGAGTTCCGTGACCTTTTGCGGCCTTACGGACAATCAGCGGCGCAATCAGCCGATTTTCATAGGCGCCCACCAAACTGACAGCGCTCACCATAGGATCGGCCCCTAGCGTCAGTCCGGCAACTGCCGGGCAGGTCTGGGGTAAGCGATCGAGTAAGAGTCGCCCGACCATCAGCGCCCCCAGGGGATGGAGGGTCACCTGCTTGCCGTTGATATAGTAGGTGCTTTTTTGCCCAGACGATAGGGTAAAGTCTCCCTCTTGGTAAGCCGACTCGCAAAACAGATTTAGCAGGGCCTGTTTGACCTCGGTTAATGGCGCTTGAGCCAGAGAAATATCAATTTTGGGATCAAAATCCAGGAATAACGCCATAATTGTGATTCAAATCTGTAGTTTTTAGGTATAAAGGATGAGTGCCCAAGTTTAATTTCGATTTGGAAATTTTCAATTGGGCAACATTTGGCAAAAATAATTGAGAAGGGCTCTCAAGTTTTAGGTTTCTGCCAAGTATAAGTTTCAGCAAAACCCACGGCGATTTGTGAGGAGATCAACGGATGACCCGACCTATTAAAATTATCGCTGCTATTGGTGCCGCGATCGCAGCCAGTCTCTCAGTTGTAGCTCAGGCATCGGCCCAGCAAGCTCCTCGCACCGATGTGCAAACCATTCCTGAGGCGATTGACGAAATCTATTTCTCTAATTCTGGAACGTTTTTTGAGAATCGAACTATTTGGCGACAGTTTTCCTTTGTTGCGGCACCGGCCTGGCGATCTTTCTCAGAGAGCGAAGTAGAGTACGACGCCGCGGCGCTAGAGCTTGCTGTTCAGTATTTACAGGCTGAGCAAGCCGCCCGCGATCCTTACCTTAGGGTGCCAGATTTACGCAATCCCTACGACTCTTCTGTACAGCTTATACCCAGCACCCAAAGCGGTCGCCCAGCGCCCGGTAGCGAACTGATCTTTGAGCGTCTGCCCTTGCCATAGATTTGGCTAATCGGTTCGAGGGGTTGATTGCTCTAGAAAGTAAATGGCGACTGGCGTAGCCTTAGCAGACCTAAGAGAAATCTAGATATGCTGGGCAAGTCGCTACTTTAATTGAGCATGGTTAACTCAATCCAGGGTACAGGAGTCGAACCTGTCTAAGGCGAATTATGAGTTCGCTGCCTCAACCGCTCGGCCAACCCTGGTAAGGCCCTATCATTTTAGCCTGTCCGTTTACCCGTGGCGCGCCACAGATTTCAGATTATGCTTGGCGCAATTTTGCTGCTGAAAGTATGCCGAAGCCAATACAATTTCATATCATGACACCAGAACCTCTCTGCAAGCCTACGGCTAAGATCCGATGAGAATTTCTCCTGCAATTATCTTCACCCTTACACTGCTGGCCCTGATGACCGGGGCCGGATTTGCCAGTGGAACTTGGGGATACGGTATGGGGCGCGAAGCTCTAGCGGGTGTTCGCCAGCCTGATGCCCGGCCTTTTAATGACTATGGCAATCAGGGCAGCAGCGACGGTGCTCAACGCCACAACCTGATTTTGGTGAAGGAATCAGAAGTTTTAGAAGATGTAAAGGCCCGCATGAATGGTGGGTTACGCTAAAGCAGCGATCGCTTCCCAAGTCTGCAGTGATTAAACGGTTTGTAGTGACCAAACAGTTTGCAATGACCAAACCTTCTCTGCTAAAAATCTCGTAGAATCAGGGTCATATCAGTTGACTTTGCAGGCCAATTTTTGGGCCCTCTCCAAAATGACGCCATTTGTGGCCGAATTAGCAGTGCCTCCGCCTCTACCACTTACCGTTGCCGACACTGTAATACGGCTGCTGGCTGTTCTGATGCTGATTGGCATCAACGCGTTTTTTGTTGCTGCCGAATTTTCAATTGTTGCGGTGCGGCGATCGCGCATTATTCAGCTTGTCTCCGGCGGCGATGTGCAGGCCAAAACTGTCCAAAGCCTTCAACGCAGCATCGATCGTCTGCTGTCTACGACTCAACTGGGCATTACTCTATCTAGCCTTGCTTTGGGCTGGATTGGAGAAGGTACCATGGCCCTTGTGATTGCGCATTGGCTCAGCTACCTTAACTTTACTCCCGCCGCCACCGCCGTCACCGCTCATTCTCTGGCGATTCCTCTGGCTTTTATCTCCATTGCCTATCTGCAGATTGTCCTTGGAGAGCTGTGTCCGAAATCTCTGGCTCTGCTCTACCCTGAAGAGCTGGCCCGATTTTTAGGCGCGCCTAGCTTAACGATTGCCCAATTTTTTAGCCCCTTTATCTGGGTGCTCAATCAGTCTACGCGCCTGCTTCTGCGCTGCGCAGGAATTACTTACACCGCGCAAAATACGCACACCCGACTTACCCCAGAGGAGTTGCAGATTATTATCAGTACCTCAACGGAGTCACCCGGACTAGAAGCCGAACAGCGCGAGCTGCTCAACAATATTTTTGAGTTCCGGGAGGTTTCTGTAGGAGAAGTGATGGTCCCTAGACCTCACATCTCCACCATTCCTCAAACCGGGACGTTTCGAGATCTGCTATCTGAAATGTCCGCATCTGGATACTCTCGCTATCCAGTGATTGGTGATTCCCTCGACGATATCCGAGGCATTATTTACTTTAAAGAGCTAGCGGCTCCCCTTGGTTCAGGAAAGCTTAATCTAGAAACGCCTATTGCCAATTGGATTCGCCCCGCTCGATTTGTGCCTGAATACATGCCGCTCCATGAACTGCTCCACCTCATGCAGCGCACCCGACAAACTATCGTCATTGTGGTTGATGAATTTGGCGGAACGGCCGGCCTGCTCACCCTCCAGGATGTAACCGATGAGATTATTGGCGGCTCTGACGAGGCAGATATAGACGAAGATGTGGTGGTTCGCACCGTTGACGATCAAACCTATCTAGTGCAAGCCCAAACCGAAATTGAAATGGTCAATGAGCGTCTAGATTTGGCCATTCCCTTGATCGATGAATACCAAACGCTGGGGGGTTTTTTAATTTATCACGCCAAAAAAATTCCGCTGCAGGGGGAATCCTTTCAATATCAAAATCTTAATTTCACGGTTGTTTCAGCAGATGGCCCTCGGCTGCAGGAGATTCGAATTCAGATTCATCCTTTGCAGAAAGACTCATCAATCTCATCTGCCATAAGATTGAGCCAAAACACACTGTCGCCATCCTCCCAGAATCGTCTGTAGCTTCAGAGCTAAGGATATCAGCACTTTTGGCAAACTCGATGGGGCAGGACACCCTGAAAACTGACACAGCTCAAAAGCTTTCCAACTAGCGCCCCTGCAGAATGGCATGCAAGACAGCATGATTTGCAAATGTGCAGGGCATGCTAGCAAAGAATATTTGGCTTTCTTCATGAAAGGATGCGTTGTGATAATATCTGGATGAATTCTTAAGGTTTTGGTATTGCTTGTGGGCAATCGGTCCACCTGACATACGCTGACTCATTTGAGGCATTTACAAGAAGGAGAAGCAGGCGTGCGAGATCAACCTCTGGCTGATTATGAAGAGCATACGGATGGTGGTTCGGCTTTGTTTAAACCCGTTAAAGTTGGTGTGATCGGTATAGGCAATATGGGGCAGCACCACGCCCGGGTCCTTAGCCGGCTTAAAGATGTCAGCTT
>JBCDFX010000067.1:0-12966 GCA_039177155.1 Cyanobacteria bacterium P01_H01_bin.119 | reverse complement strand
GGGACCGACACCAATTAGATTCAACTCTTTCCATAGCAAGGCTCAGACCCCGTAGCCAGCATGGTTAGGGCGGGCGTGTTTAAAGCTTGATCCGTCAGGCTTTTGTGCCTAACTGATGACACGCCGATGACACGCTTTAGTCAGCTTTTATTGCACTGAGACGCCATAGCATCAATCGTTATTATTGACGATTGTTTACAAGCTGGTCAGCGAGACACCCTGAAATTGATGCAGCGATGGGGACTTTCATCGGCGAGAGGCTGTGCAGCCAAGCTTTTAAACCTTAGCTGATTGTGTTGGGGGCAGAAGCGTTATGGCTTCTATGATATTTGCTGCTCAGCCTATATCTGCAATAATCAGAAAAATTACGTTACAACGATTCAGAAATCTGTTACAACGAGTTACATAGAGTTTGGACTGCATATCTCCAATGGTGAATGAACTGCTGCCCTTTGAGCTTCATATTGACTCGATCGCGATCGCGGGCGTGGCGCTTTGGGCATTGGCGCTTTACCTCGGATTTTCGCCGGTTGCCGACTGGCTGATGGTGCAGTTAGGACGCTGGTTTAATTTTGCTGAGCGATCGCTTTACACCTCAAAGCAGGAGTTTGAGCGTACGCGTCAGGTCCGTGAAGCCCAAAACGAGTTTTATGCCTCGCTGTTTAGCATTGTTCCCTTTGCGATTTTGGGGGGACTTGTACATTGGGGATTGGACATTAGCATGGGGCAAAGCTGGTCGATTAGCACTGGTATTATTGCCTGCATTGGCAGCGGTGTGTATGAGCTAGGTCGCCGCAGCAGCTATCAGTAGGGCACGTCATGTTTACTGATGTAGTCTTTTGGGCTGAGTTGCAAAACTTTCCGCCATCGTGACACATTAAAGCCTTACGAATTTTTTCAGGGTCATGGTCACACCGGGTTCTTCTACGGCTGCCCCTCGCAGCTATGCCATCCTTGGCACTGGCGCGCTGGGCGGCTACTATGGCGCCTGCCTGCAGCGAGGCGGGCTAACTGTTCACTTTTTGTTGCGGAGCGATTATCATCACGTGCGCGATCGCGGGCTGACGGTGAAATCTGTTGCCGGAGATTTTTCCTTACCCCAAGTCCACGCTTACAGCCGCGTTGAGGAGATGCCCCCGGTAGACGTGGTCGTGATAGCGCTCAAAACGACTCAAAACCATTGTCTGCAAACGCTACTGCCGCCGCTGCTGAAGCCGGACACGATTATTCTGCTGCTGCAAAACGGGCTAGATATTGAAGCAGAGGTAGCGGCGATCGCGCCCCAACATGTGCTCCTAAGCGGCCTGTGTTTTATTTGCTCCAACAAAGTGGGTCCAGGGGCTATTCACCACTTAGACTACGGCTCGGTACTGCTGGGGGCTTACCACCGGGATAATTTACCCGGCGGGATAACGGCTGAAATGGATGCGATCGCTGCCGATTTCAAAGCCGCCGATATTGCCATCGATTTAGCCGAGGATCTCTACCTGGCGCGCTGGCGAAAGCTGGTCTGGAATATTCCCTTTAATGGCCTGTCCGTGGTGCTAAACGCCACGACGACAGAGATGATGGAGAGTGATGCTGCACGGTCTTTGGCGGCGGCGCTAATGGCAGAAGTTGTGCAGGCGGCAAATGCCTGCGGCGATCGCGTTGCTTCTGGAGAGAATCGCCATCTTCCTCCTGATCTGATTGAAAATATGCTGGAGCACACGGCCCAGATGAAGCCCTATCGCACCAGCATGAAAATTGACCACGATGAAGGACGCCCCTTAGAAATTAAAGCTATTTTCGACAATCCTATTAAGGCCGCTCAGCAAGCTGGGGTAGCCGTGCCTCGCATTGAAATGCTGGCTCAGCAGCTCCGGTTTTTAGATCAAAGACGCAAGTTAGCGTAAGAGAGGCGATCGCCCCTACTGCTTGTGAGAAACTGCGATCGCTTTTAACATTTCATCCTTAGTATCTGTTACCGATTTGCCCTGAATATCCACGCGGTAGCGTACCGGAGATAAGAAGCTTTGAATCCCCAAGTCTCGGCAGCTCATATGCAGCTTACTGAGACTGACATGAGAGTCATAGGCAGTGTCAGGCTGATCGTGCAGACTTTTGAGATAGCCGGTAAAGCCTAAAAAGGCGATGCGATAAATTAACTGCTGGCTAAACTCCCCTTGGAAATAGCCGCCGTGCACATCTCGCTTGCCGAACGCATAGTCTAGGGTGAGCCGAATATAGTCCAGCGTGTTGAGGGCGCGTTTACGGGTAGCTGAGGTCAAAATGCCCTTGGGTGATTTTGGCTGGGCGATCGAGGGCGAATGGTCTAGCTCTCGCACGTTAAATGCGACATCTTTATAGTCTGTGCAGTCAAAAAACGTGAAAAAGTCCGCTACCGTGGCGCGATCGCCCTTGGGGAGGTCAGGGTTTTCTCCAGCGAGTTTGACCTGAGCCGAGTCTGTAAATAACTGATCTAGGGTTTGATAGCGTCCCTCGCCGCCAAACCGCTGACAGGTGAGAAATAAATTTTCCAATACCCGGTCTTTGCTGTTGAGAATCATCTCCTGCAGCGACATACCGGGAATAAAGTTTTGGTCTAAATCGCCCAAATTGACGATGCCGTAGTTTTTATCGTCTGTGGCAGCCTGGCGATCGCTGTATTTATGCTTTAGCGACACATTGCCCAATCGATAACCCTGAGGTTCTGTGCGGCTGGGAAAAGAAATATAGTTTACCGCCGTTGAAGCCGTGCGCAGCGCAATATCCCCCTCGCTGCTGAATAAGTAAGATTCGGCGAACCGTCGCAGGGAAGAGGCCAAAAAGTTCGCCCGCCGCGAAATAATGGCCATCACCGGAATATCTGGCGACGCCAGCAGCAGCCGCTCTAGCCGAAACACCGTGCCCAAGTCGGAGGGAGGCTGTTTATCGATGGAGCGATTGTCAAATACATCGGACAAAATCCGCACCAAATGGGTGCAGACAAAGCCGCCCATGCTGTGGCCAATCAGGGTGAGTTTGATGCGAGGAGTCTCAGGCCGGCACCAAAACTGCCGGGACTGGTCGAGGGCAGCGGCCCTGCCTGCGCCTTCTCCTTGGAACTCTAAAGTTTTTAGATTGACCAAAGCCTGGTCAATCTGGCGCAGCAGCTCCACCAGGTCTAACACGCCAAAGTTGCTGGCCCGGTAGCGATCGCGAAAATACACTATCAGCCTTAAAATCACCAGCGTCGCCATCATCGTTGCCAGCAGCACCGCCAGGGTAAATACGCTGCCCACCATCAGCCCAACCGGGGTGTAGCGCAGGGCAAAAATCTCCAATATCCCCGTCACCAATGCCCCAATACCGCCCAAAATCAAAATATCTCGCGGCAGCGGCGGCAGTGCCGCCAAAGATTCCCATAGACGCGCCAGCTTGATATTTTCTGAGGGCCAGCGATAGCCAATAAACACCTGATGGTGGGTTTGAGCGATCGCCGGATCATAGCGGTTGATATAGCGAAAAATATCCTTGTACCACTCCGTTACCGAGCTGCGGCTGGTGTTGTAGCCATGCACGGTAATCACCAATTCTGGAGCAGGACCGTCATTCTGATGAATACGATACAGGTGCTGAGCTATTTCCTGAATCCCCTGCACCGCTTGACGGGCACCCTCAATTTCTTCTTCAGTCTGCGGATCTTCAATATTGGGCGGGGCGCTGCTCATCACAAAATAACCCGGAATATTGGCCTGGGTATCTGGGCAGGCTGCAATATCCACAAGCTGCACTAGGTTTTTATCCTTGCAGTGCTGCGGCTCAACGCCGGGCTGATCGCGAAAGACAAATTTTTGAACAATAAACGGCAGTATTTTCATCTGTGAGCACCCAATGGAACCTCCAGCCTAGCCGAGCGATCGCCGATTTTGCACCGGATTTACGAATCTAGACGGTCATTAGTTGGGCTGGTCATTGATTAGGACAGTCACTGATTAGGACAGTCACTGATTAAAACAGTCACCGATTAAAACAGTCACTGACCTAGAGGGTCTCCGGCCCAGAAAGTCCCCCCAGAAAGTCACCAGCTAAAGTCCGTCACGGGCTCTAAGTGGGGGAAACCGAACTAGCCCTATCGAACTTTTGCCCATTGCGGATAGCAAACGCTGACCCCAAAATTTAAAGCGTTTATGGCAGTTGCCCGTCCGATTAGAATCTCATTAGGACAAAACTGTAGACGGTTTGCTACCAATCAAGTATCTCAGCGATACTGCATACCATCAGCAAGCTGGCTAAAGCGACATCAACCACATCCGATCTGAAAACTGGAATTTTTTAGGCAAAAGCCAGGGATCTCGATAGGGTCAAGGTATAGTTTTTATCTCCACACATCTTACAGCGGCTTATGACAACGATTCTGGAACAGGGAAATATCAGTATCCATACTGAAAATATTTTTCCCATCATCAAAAAGTGGCTTTATTCCGACCATGAAATCTTCCTGCGAGAGCTAGTGTCCAATGGGGTCGATGCCATCAAAAAGCTATCGATGGTGTCCCGTTCTGGAGAATTTTCGGGAGATATCAGCAATCCTGAAATCCATATCAAAATTGACAAAGACGCTAAACAGCTCAGCGTCTCTGACAACGGCATCGGTATGACCGCCGACGAAGTTAAGAAATATATCAACCAGGTCGCCTTCTCCAGTGCTGAAGAATTTGTTTCTAAGTACAAAGACAAAAACGATGAGCAAATTATCGGTCACTTCGGCCTAGGTTTTTACTCGTCGTTTATGGTGGCCAGTAACGTCGAAATCGACACCCTGTCTTACAAAGAAGAGGCAACTGCCGTACACTGGTCCTGCGACGGCTCTACCGCTTTTGAAATTACCGACTCTGAGCAAGAGAGCCACGGCACTACCGTCACCCTTACCCTAATGGAGGAAGAGGCGGAGTATCTGGAGGAGGCCCGTATTCGCCAACTGGTGCGCACCTACTGCGACTTTATGCCAGTGCCCATCTTTCTCAACGGTGAGCAAATTAATAAAAAAGACGCGCTGTGGAAGCAGTCTCCCAGCAGTCTTACAGACGAAGACTATTTGGAGCTGTACCGCTATCTCTATCCTTTTCAGGAAGATCCTCTGCTGTGGGTGCACTTAAACACCGATTATCCCTTTGTGGTTAACGGCATTCTCTATTTTCCTAAGCTCAAGCCCGATGTGGATGTGACCAAGAGCCAGATTAAGCTGTTCTGCAATCAGGTCTTTGTCAGCGACAACTGCGAAGAGGTGATCCCCCGCTTCTTGATGCCCCTGCGCGGCGTGATTGACAGCACCGATATTCCGCTAAATGTGTCCCGAAGCTTTTTGCAGGCCGACCGCACCGTGCGCCGCATTGCGGACTACATTGCTAAAAAAGTGGGCGATCGCCTCAAAGAGCTATACCGCGACGATCGCACCCAGTACATTCGCTGCTGGCAAGATTTGGGCACCTTTGTTAAATTTGGCTCCCTTAACGACGACAAGTTCAAAAAGCAAATCGAAGATATCTTGATCTTCCGCACCACGGCCAAGCTTGGTGAAGCTCCCGAAGCCGCTCCCAAAGTTGAAGTGCAGCAAGAGGGCGATGATGTCTGGGCCGATGTCGGCGGTGATACATCTGAGAGCGACAAGCCTGAGACCGCAACTGATGAAAAAGGCAGCTTCTACACCACGCTTAAAGAGTACCTAGAGCGCAATAAAGAGCGCCACGAAAACCGCGTTTTTTACGCTACCGATCAGGTCTCCCAAGCCACCTATATCAACCTGCACAAGCAGCAGGGGCTAGAAGTGCTGTTTATGGATTCCTTTATTGACACCCACTTTGTGAGCTTCTTAGAGCGGGAATACTCCGAGGTTAAGTTCTCGCGGGTGGATGCAGAGATGGACGAGACCTTAATTGACGGAGACAAAGCCAGCGAAATTGTTGACCCCAACACCAATAAAACCCGTAAGGAGCAGATCAAAGAACTGTTTGAGCAGGCATTGAATAAGCCCAAACTCACCATCAAGCCTGAGTCGCTGAAGGGCGATGAAACGGCTCCCCCGGCAATGGTGCTACTGCCCGAGTCTCTGCGTCGCCTGCAGGAGATGACGGCTATGATGCAGCAGCAAACCGCCGAGTTCCCCGAGGAGCATATCCTTATGGTGAACACGTCTCATCCGCTTATTCAAAACCTGGCAAATATGGCTCAGGGCGCCATTGTGTCAGCCAGTGGTGAGGCATCGCCCACAGGTGAAATGTCAAAACTGATTTGTCAGCAGGTGTATGATTTGGCGCTGATGGCTCAGAAGGGGTTTGATGCAGATGGTATGACTTCTTTTGTCGATCGCTCAAATCTGTTGCTGACTCGCTTGACTGAGAATTAAGTTTTAGTCTGTGATGGCGTGGCTGATTCTGTTGGGCTGCTAAGCCTGTCTCAAGGGCATTTGAACGTGCTGAGTCAGTGCGATCGCAGATTTCAGTATCTTTTTTTAGAAGGGCTGATTGTGCCGCCCTCTCCAGATCAGCAGGCCAGTTTGGACTGGGGCAGTCGCTTTCACCTAGTGATGCAGCAGCGGCAGATGGGCTTGCCAACGGAGCAAATTACGGCCCAAGATGCAGAGCTTCAGGCCAGTTTGGAGCAGTTGTTGATTGCGGCTCCAGAGGTGCTGTCTCCGCCCAAAGGCGAAGGCACTCTGCACCAAAGCGAACATCGCCGCACCCTGTCGTTTAATAACTATCTGCTAACTGCGATTTATGATTTAGTTCACTTAACGCCAAATCGGGGTGAAATTTTTGACTGGAAAACCTATCTTGTGCCGCGTAAGCGAGCCTATCTAGAGCGCGACTGGCAAAGCCGCCTGTACCTCTTTTTACTTGCTGAAACGACGGATTTACCGCCCGAAGCGCTATCGATAACCTACTGGTTTGTCCGCAGCCGCGATCCCCAAACTCAGGCACTGCATCCCCAAAAGGAAACGATTCAATACAGCCGCTTGCGTCATCAGCAGACGCGGCAAGATTTAACCACAATTAGCGATCGCCTTACCCGGCAAATTGCTGCACTACAAACGCAGGCTGCCATGTTCCCCAAAGTAGACCTTGCCAAAGGATACTGTGACACATGCCCCTTCGCCGTGCGCTGCCAGCGAATCAGCCCGGCTGATAGCGAAATGAGTCTGCCAGCTCTCAGTCATATTGATGAAGTGGCGCTTTAGTTCGGATTTTAGACGTTTACGGCAGTTTTCAATCCGGCTCAGACAAGACGAGGATTACTGCTGGGGTTTATTCGGCAGCGACTCAACGGGCGTTACCGTCAGCTCTAACTGCTGACCCCGTCGCAGTAAGGTCAGCGCTGCCCGCACTCCAATCGTGTCTTCGGTGAGTAGTCGATGGAGGTCGTCTACATTGCAGATTGGCTCACCCGAAAAAGCCACTACAATATCCCTCTCTCGGAGACCTGCTATTTGAGCCGGACTCCCCGGCTCTATCCCCATAACCAAAACGCCGCTGTCTGCCAGCAACTGGTATTGACGCATTAGCCGCTGCGGCAGGGGCACGGTTTGCCCAGCTACCCCAATTCGCCCGCGCCGAACTCTGCCTGCCTGCATTAACGGGCCGATAATCCGCTTAGCCATATCGATTGGCGTAGCCAAGCAGATCCCTTGAGCCGCCTGGATAACGGCGGTATTAACTCCCACCACCTGTCCGCGAGAATTGAGCAGAGGACCGCCAGAGTTCCCCGGATTAAGGGCCGCATCGGTTTGAATTACATTGTCAATCAGCCGGCCCGTTCTGGAGCGAAACGATCGACCCAATGCGCTAACCACTCCCGCCGTCACCGTACATTGGAACCCCAGCGGATTGCCGATAGCGATAACCAACTGTCCCGATCGCAGGGCATTAGAACTGCCTAGCTCTGCCGGAGTAAAGCCAGAACCTGGGATACGAATAATCGCCAGGTCAGTATCTGGATCATCCCCCACCAGTTCTGCGCGGTGCTGCTGCCCGTCGGCCAGGGTTACTTCAATGATGTCTGCTCCGTGAACAACGTGGCTATTGGTCAAAATGTAGCCGTCAGGGGTGAACAAAAAGCCAGAACCATTACCGCCAACCTCTAACGGACGGCGCATATCGGCTCGCAGTCGTAGCCGTCGCACCTCAATATTGACGACGGCGGGACTGATGAGATCAACCACATGGGTAACGGCGTGGGAATAGGCATCTAGCAAAGCGTCTTCTGAATTTTTATCTATTCCATCGGCAGAGTGGGGACGATGGGATTGCTCAGCATCTGAAACAAGGCGCGGTTTGAGGGTCATGGCAGTGTTGTGAGGAAAAACTTGAAATCCTGGCAATCCGCCCAAAGGTATAACAAGGTTCAGGCGGATTAGTCAGATTGCTGCTGTGGCAGTCGAAGGAACGATTAGGACAAGGCTGCGAGTCAGCTCGCTTCTGAGCCAGCAACTCCAGCGATACTGGGTGGAACGCGTAATCTAACTAAAGCTATAGATCAACCGCTCCAGCAATACCCAGTTCAACGAACAGTCTGACTAGAGATATATTGTGTTGAGCCATTGATTGGTTTGCCCAGTCAGGATATCCGTCACTGCTATCCAAATGGCAAGGTCTGCTGACGGCTGGCTGCTAGCGACGACGCGAGGAGCCTCTAGAGGATGATCGGCGCGACGACGAGCGGGAGCTAGACGACCGACGGGCGGAGGATGAGCGCCGAGAACTGCTGGAACGAGACGATGAGCTGGCTCTAGAAAGGCCAACGCTACCCGAGCGGCTGGATTTCCGTGAGCTAAAGCTGCGCGATTTGCTGCTAGAGCGCCGAGACGAACTGGAAGAGCTGCCGAAGCCCGTATTTGAACGACTGCCAAAGCCAACAGACGAGCTGTAGCTGCTGCGATGGTGGTAAGACGAACGGCTAGATGAGGCGTTTTGATAGTGACGAATGGCTCGCTTAGCCGTGCGCTCGGCGGTAACCAAGAGCTGCTCAGCTTTACAGGTTTGTTGATACATCTGCCACAGCAGATCGCGGCTAGCCTGTTGAATCTCAGGGGTCGTCTTGATTTTGCGCTTAGCGCTGGTGAGATCGCTGCGCCCTGCGTCCTGCGCTTTATAGTTATCTACTACGCTAGAGACTTTGGCGCTGCGGCTGCGGAGTTCATCACTGTAGGCCAGCAGCAGCGATCGCCGCGCCTGATCCCGCCCATCCAGAGCCACGATGATTTCCCGCTGGTTTAATTTGGCTTGGGCGTCGGTTAGCTGTTGGCGAGCTGTCTCCAAACGAGCATCGGGATTGCCCACTCTGATTAGGCCCAGCACCTTCTTTGCACAGGCGGCGTCAACCTGGGCGATCGCCTCGGTTGTGTCAGCAAAATCTTGGGGCAGGCTTTTTTCAGCGGCTTGAATCTCTGATAAGCGATCGGTAATGGCGCTTAGATGCCCTTGCACGTTATGGAGCTTTTTACCGACGGCTTCGGCCTCTGTATCAAAGCCATCAAAGTCTTGAGGAATTGGGCGATTAGAATCTGGCTGGACATAGGGATCGGGCGTTGGGAGCAAGCTGGCGTCTGGATCGAGGCTATTAAGCTGGGCCAGTTTTGCTAAATCGTGGTTACCAACAACCGTTAAATCAGTATTGGCGTTCGATAGCGCTTGGTTAATATCGCGCCAGTTGCTGTCGGGATAAGTTTGCAGAGTTTCCCAGGCCGGGGCGACTGTACGCTCTAGCTGGCGCTGGAGTTCCCGTTGACTCTCTCGCAGCTCTTTTAGACGCTGAGCGTTGTTCTGATGGCGTCGCTGCCACTGCTCGGCAATACCAAAGGCGTTTTGACTAGCGACTTCAAAGTGCTGGATATTATCAGCTGCAATGCCATATTTTCCCTCTGCCAAATTCACTTTTAGGCGATCGATGGTGGATACTGTCTGGCGCTGGGCCGCAGGGAGCAGAGGCGGGCGGTATCCTGTATCGTGCCAGGTTTGAATTTGAGTTTGGTGCTGCTGATAGGTTTGGTAGACGCGGTTAAATTGCTGAAGCGTAGTGAAAAACTCCGTCAGGCGATCGCCGATGGATAGGGTATCTAAAAACTTTCCTTCAGCCGCCGCCACTTCCGCGGCCTTCAAAAGCTTGTCTGCCTCAGTAAGCACCTGATTGCTGGTTAAATTCAACTCAGCGCCGGGAAAATCGGCGGCGATCGCCTGCCGCTGCTGATTAAGCTGAATCAATGCTTCACGCGCTTTGTCTGGGGATTTACGGAGCTGCTCAATGACTCGCTCAATTTGCTCAAGATAGCCCAGAATGCCCTCAATATCCTGCTCGCTGGGTTTGATCTGCTTAAAGTCGGCTTTAATCGGGTTGCCTGCTAATTTTTGGCTGACCTGGGCTAGCTTTTGACTGAGTTCGGGCTGAGCAATTTGGGTTTCTGCTACGGTTAGGCTGGGTTTCAGTAGGGTTTGCAGCTCCGCCTCGCTGCGATTCAAAATGCGATCGCGGCTGCCGACCAGCACCAGATACAGATTTTCCCAGGCTTCTAATTGTTTTTCTAAAGACAGGCTTTTATCTTCTTGCAGGGTGCCAGAGAGGGTAAATGCTTCGTCCAAGGCGCTTCGGCAGGTGATTAGCCAGGCTTTGATCTGACGGGTCATATCGGGATACACCTCGCCGCCTACGGTGGCAAAGCGCTGATAGGGAATCATTAGTTCTGGCTGGCTGCCAGAGAGGTGATCTTCACAAATCATCATTAGATTAGCGGCTTTACCCTGCAGGCTAGCTAGCTGCTTTTGCAGCCGCTTGCGGCGGTAGCTGATAACCCCAGCCCCACCCCCTACCAGAATAAGACCGCCTCCTACTAAGGCTCGCCAACCGCCGCCCCGATTATTAAGCGCGCTGCTATCGAGCTCGCTGCCGGAGGTCGTCGGGGGAGTCGTTGCCGGCAGATCTCCGTCAATTAGAGTCCAGGCTGTCTCTAAGGCGCTGACAAAGCCCTGGGTCGGATTGTTGTTGTCTAATCCACGAACGATCGCACCCTCGACCCGCTCGAACTGGGTATCCGGAGTCAAGATATCCAAAGGAGTATCGTAGAAAGACTCACCGACGGTAATAGCTACGTTGTAAGACACAGGTGCCGTCGTTGCGGCAAAGGCAATCGCGTCAGTGTTAAAGCTATCGGTCTGGGTCAAATCCCGCAGCCCTGCTTCAGCTTCGATACTGTCGAGCAGGTTGTACCAGGCGTCTTCACTGGCGGGCTGCACATCGGTTAAAAAGATTAATACCTCGTATCCTTCCGCTGCCCAAGGCTGTGCAGCGCTGCACAGCGCAGCTTGATCGACCGTTTGGGTCGATTCAACCCGAATAGTGGCATAGGGGCAGGACTGAGCCATCGCAGGTGGCAGCAAGCCAAAGCCAGAGGCAACACCAGAGGCACCAACAGCAGCAGCGGGCAAAAAACGCAAAACACTCATAGCTAAAGCAAATACAGGAACTCAATCAGAGCGCGATCGCATCGAAACTCAAGCATTCAGCCCTTGCTAGAACAGCTACAGCAGCCGAAGGGACAATTAGGACAAGGTTGCGAGTCAGATTGCTGCTGCGCCAACGACTCCAGCGACACTGGGTGGAGCGCCCAATCTGACCAAAGCTATAGATTAAGGTGAACCGTCCGCAGCTTAAGACCGAAACTCAACCCTATTTAACCCGGTTCTCGACAATAGCCAACGACCCGGATAGCTATCAGTAACTTCAAAGCCTGGGCGATCGATATCGGAAATCACAGCCTACTACCATTTCCCTGAGTTCAGCCAGTCTGAGTCTTCCTGGATCCTTCTACTATGGCCATCTAAAAGCCAGAACACGATGCCATTAAGACAAAATGTTAAGCTATGTAAAATATTCAAGGCGTCAATATGATGGTTTCCCAGGCTGAAAACGTTCAGTCCAATATTTGGCAATGGCAAGGGTTTAATATTCGCTATCAACACTCCGGTGCTGTCGGAACCCCTCTGGTATTGGTTCACGGCTTTGGAGCCTCCAGTGAGCACTGGCGTAAAAATATTGCCGAATTGGGAAAAACTAACCGAGTCTACGCAATCGATCTGCTGGGTTTTGGGCAATCTGCCAAACCAACGCCGGGGCAGCCGCTTAGCTATACCTTTGAAACCTGGGGCCAGCAGGTGCTCGATTTTTGCCAGCAGGTCGTAGGAGAACCGGCCTTTCTAGCCGGAAACTCCATTGGCTGCGTCGTGGTGCTACAAACCGCAGTGATGGCTCAAGATTGGGTGCAGGGCGTTGCGATGCTCGACTGCTCTCTGCGGCTTCTGCACGAGCGTAAACGGGCCATGATGCCCTGGTATCGGCGAATATTCGCGCCGCTATTGCAGCGCGTTTTGGCCAATAAAGCGATCGGCCAATTTTTCTTTTCTCGGCTGGCTCGCCCCAAACCCGTTCGCAATATTCTTAAACAGGCTTATGGCCGTGAGGCAGCGGTTACTGATGAGCTGGTACAAAGCCTGCTGGCGCCGGCCAAAGATGACGGCGCTGTCGATGTCTTTCTAGCGTTTATTGGCTATTCTCAGGGACCGCTGGCGGAAGATCTGCTGCCCCAGGTCACCTGTCCGGTGCTAGTGCTGTGGGGAGAGGCTGACCCGTGGGAGCCTATTGCACTGGGCCGTGAGTTTGAGCAGTATGAGGCTGTAGAAGCTTTTATGCCGCTGCCGGGGGTAGGACATTGCCCCCAAGACGAAGCCCCTGAGCTGGTAAATCCCCAGCTCAGGGACTGGGTGGCTCGACACTAGCGGTTAGGCATTACTGCCAACCCGCACGATCGTACATTTGCAGCGCTTCCGAGTTATTTTCGCCGAAGACCGAGGCGCTGACCGTGTCTTCCTTAAACGAACCAAAGCTGGCAACTACGGGATCCAATGCAGTACCCTCAACCACGGGATATTCATTATTACCCTGAGCAAAGAACACCTGAGC
>JBCDFX010000066.1:0-13032 GCA_039177155.1 Cyanobacteria bacterium P01_H01_bin.119 | reverse complement strand
GTGGGTTTCAGCTTCACGAATTTCTAGATAGCGTTCTTGGATTGATTCGGTTTCGGGCAAAGTAACCCTGCGGGGTTGTCCAGGCCGATCAAGCGTGGCTGTCGTGACCGGGCTGACTTCAGCCTCACTAGCTGACGTGTCACCACCTTTCGATACCACAATATCTGGAATCCCAATTAGCAAATTCTCTTCAGGGGTACTGAGATAAGTGCGCTGCTCAATTGCCACGTAATAGTGCGGCAGCAGAGTTGGCGCAAGGCTATCAGCGATCGCGATGATCAAGCGACTGTGCACCTCGGGCCATAGGTTGGGCGCTTCTAGATACGGATCCATGCCAGGAAAAGGAGACGGCATCAG
The DNA here is from genome assembly GCA_039177155.1 of Cyanobacteria bacterium P01_H01_bin.119. Taxonomy (GTDB): domain Bacteria; phylum Cyanobacteriota; class Cyanobacteriia; order Phormidesmidales; family Phormidesmidaceae; genus JBCBZT01. The sequence goes on along the minus strand of JBCDFX010000066.1, from coordinate 12,675 downwards.
CAGTCGCAGAGTTTAGCTATGGCTGCATTTTATAACACGGGTCAGATTGCTAACCGCACCTGGTGTTGCCGGAGTGATTGGCACAGAAGCAATCTGACTTGCAGCCCTAGCCCTGCAGCGGGCTGCTCAGCGATCGCGCTTCTTATCCCGACTTACAATAAAAATACGCTGAACATTGGTTTGCTATGGTTAGCACCACCACCCAACGCCTCACCTTTGAAGACTATCTCGCTTACGACGACGGCACTGACAATCACTACGAACTCGTCGATGGGCAGTTGGTTCTGATGACGCCACCGAGAGTTGAACACTTTTTAATTGCTAAGTTCTTAGAGCAACAGTTGGATTCGGAGATTCAACGGCTATCTTTAGCCTGGTTGACCTTTCGCGAGACAGGTATCCGAACCGGTTATGCTAAGTCTCGTCTGGTGGATTTGTGTGTGGTGACCAGAGACCAGGCAAAAGAACTCTTGGGACAAGCGGCTGTCTTCCAAACTCCGCCGCGATTGGTGATCGAAGTTGTCAGCCCTGACTCAGTGACCCGTGACTACCGCTACAAACGATCTGAATATGCTGCGGTCGATATTGCGGAATACTGGATTGTGGATCCCTTAGCAGCAAAAGTCACCGTTTTGCAGTGGGAAGAAGGCTGGTATGAAGAGACCGTCTGCACCGGACAGGAAGCGATCGCGTCGCCAACTTTTTCTGAATTGAACCTTACTGTTTCCCAAATTCTTGACGCTGGTGGACTAGATTAATCGCCTATCAGAATATTTGATCTCGCTATAAATGCGAGCAAACAGATGTATTCTGCTTTAAAGTTCGCCACAAATACGGATTTTTATAACCTGCAACAAATTTGCCGGCTGGGGAGTTTTGATACCCGCCAGGGCAGCATTTAGCGGCGCATTCGACAGTACGGGGCGATGACCGATGAGCTGCAATGCCTGAAGCTGGCGCGGCAGCTCGTGCTGTGTCGGGGTAAGAGCCAGCGCAAGTTTTTGATGCGGGGGCAGCAGGGAACGGATGGGGACCGTTCGGTGCTAGAAGGCGCGATCGCTCGAATGCAGCGCCTCCTCAAACAGGTTCCTGACGCTGAATCGATTGCATCGCTGCTGGGGCTGGAAGGAAATTTAGCTGCTCTCTATGTTGTGTAACCGATGTGTGGAGCGGATTGAAGCCTATAGTCGGGAAGAAGATTGGGCGGTTGAGGAGAATTTGCACCTGATTTTGTAATGCAAGGATTACTGGCTGCTGCTCTGGGTTGGGCTGCTTTGAGGATGGGATGGGTGATGCCTGGGGCGATCGCGGTGATTCCAGCAATGCTGGGATGCTTGCAAGTGTCAAAACCTTTGTTGGGCAAGGGGTTTGAAGGATAGGTTTGAGGTAAAATATAAGAAGCGTTGGTGAAGGCGACGATTGATGCTCCACCTTGTAAATCCATTTAGGACTGCACTGTGGGCAAGGTTTTCAAAGGTCGCCGTGCCAAACCTCTTATGCCGCAAGGCGTTGAGTATTTTGGGCAAGTTCTGGCTTACTTTGTCAAAGCCGATGGCGGGATTTGAACCCGCGACCGCTCGATTACGAATCGAGTGCTCTACCACTGAGCCACATCGGCAGATATCGGCTATCTAGTATATCAGCCCGAATCTGAGAACGGGGAACCTGAAAAATTCTGCTGTGCATCGCAATTGCTGACACAATGGGGAGGCTGTTACGGCTGCTGCTGTGTCTAACGCTCCCAAACCGAGGCGCTCTTTAGCGGGTATTGCAGGGATTGTCGCCGCTGCCACGTTGCTCAGTAAGATTGTGGGCCTGCTCCGGCAGCAGGGAATTGCTGCGGCCTTTTCCGTAGGGCCAGTGGCCGATGCCTACAGCTTTGCCTATGTGATTCCTGGGTTTTTGCTGGTGCTGTTAGGGGGGATTAATGGCCCGTTTCACAGCGCCATTGTCAGCGTGATTGCCAAGCGCAAAAAAGAAGAAATTGCGCCCCTAATTGAGACCTTAAATACCCTGAGCGCGATCGCTCTAGCCATTCTTACCGTTGGGCTAATTATTTTTGCAGACCCGATTATTAGCCTGGTTGCCTACGGGGTAGAGCCTTCAGCAACAAGCCACGCGATCGCTGTCCGACAGTTGCAGATTATGGCGCCGATGGCGGTATTTGCTGGGCTAATTGGCATTGGTTTTGGCACGCTTAATGCAGATGATCAGTACTGGTTGCCCTCTGTCAGCCCGCTGTTTTCTAGCTTAGCGGTGCTGATTGCCCTGGGGATTTTGGCCCTGAGCTTGGGCAGCGATATCACCAACCCTGAATATTTTCTACTGGGAGGGTCGGTGCTGGCCCTGGGCACCCTCTCAGGGTCTGTGGTGCAGTGGCTGGTGCAGTTGCCGGCCCTGTGGCGATCGCGCTTGGGCAGTTTGCGGCCCCGGTTTAATCTCAAAGATCCCGGTGTGCGAGACGTGCTGAAAATTTTGGCTCCGGCGACGTTCTCATCGGGCATGATGCAAATCAATGTATTCACCGATCTGATTTTTGCCTCCACGATTCCTTCTACAGCGGCGGCGCTTAACTACGCTAATCTGCTGGTGCAAACGCCGCTGGGCATTATCTCTAATGTGATTTTGGTGCCCTATCTACCGATTTTTGCGCGGCTAGCGGCCCCCGAAAACTGGCCCGAACTTAAGCAGCGCATCCGCCAGGGGCTAATGCTGACGGCGTTAACCATGCTGCCGCTAAGCGCTTTGATGGTCACGTTGGCGCTGCCGATTGTGCGGGTGGTATATGAGCGGGGCGCGTTTAACCAGGCCGCTTCGGAGATTGTGACCTCGGTGCTGGTGGCCTACGGCATTGGTATGTTTGTCTATTTAGGGCGCGATGTAATGGTGCGGGTGTTTTACGCCTTGGGAGATGGTCAAACACCCTTTCGCATCAGCTTATTTAATATCGGGCTAAATGCACTGTTGGACTATGTGCTGATTCAAATTTTTGGTGCGCCTGGATTAGTATTGGCGACAGTTGGCGTCAACTTATTTTCTCTGATTTTGATGCTGATACTGCTGGGCCGGAAACTAAATGGGCTGCCCTGGCTGGACTGGGGACGACCGATTGCGTTACTGACCCTAAGCAGCGGAGCTGCCGGAATAGTCTGCTGGGCTACCCGATATGGCCTAGAGCAGCTTCTGGGAACAGAAGGGATCGGAATTCAACTGATTCAGCTGGCGATCGCAGCGGCAGTGGGGTTGGGCCTCTTTGCTGGATGTGCGACAGCCCTGGGCATCCCTGAAGCAGCGTTGCTAATCGATCGCTTGCGGCAGCGCTTGCTGAGACGATGAGATGACCTTAGCCACTGATTCTCGTGATCCCGGTGCGGGAGTGTGGTATAAATTTTTTATTAAAATTCTGACTTGTGGTAGGCCAAAAAAACTTAAGCTGCACTGTGGCTTAGGCTTGCTTCCCGTAAGTTACGCCAGGGATCCTTGGCCCTGGTCCAGTATTGACATAAGTGACGGCGAACCAATTGTTGCAGAAAGCAACGGATTGTATCGATAGGTGTCATTAGAATGCCTATTGGTAGTTGGGTTTACAACCCGCTGGGATCGCCGGATGTTAAGGTGTTTGCATGTAGTGATGCAGCGGCAAACGCCCTTTTTATCCATGGCTCAGATTTTTGATCCCCTTCCGTCAGACAGCTCAAGGCCCGTTTTGTGTTGTTATGTAAATGCCACCAGCAAGATCCAAATTGCGCGAATTACAAACGTCGAAAATTGGTACTTTGAGCGCGTTGTTTTTCCTGGACAGCGACTAATTTTTGAGGCTTTGCCGGCAGCTCAGCTTGAGATTCATACCGGAATGATGGCTAGCGCAATTTTGTCAGATACGATTTCCTGCGAGCGCCTGGTAATTGAGAGTGATTCGACCGCGTCTTCTTCAGAGGATGGATCTGAGAATAAGGCCGCAAGCCCTGATATGACTACCTCAAGCTCTCAGCGCGTGGCTCCGGCTACCCACGAGTCTTATACCACCGCGACGCTGCTAACCAATGCTGCCAGTTTGCTCAGTGCAGCGCCTCAGCCAATGCGTTTGGCCGTTGATTAGATCTCTAGGGAACGATTGGCAAGTTGTGCTGCCGCATATAGCTCAGCAGCCAGTTAGTCAGGGTTGCCCGCCGGGTTAGGCGCGGCACCAGTTGATCAACGCTATAGCCCTTAAAGCCAAGCTGCTCTTTGAGTAGCTGCTTATTTTCCTTAGGGATCGACCGCGTAAGCTGCACTGTGGCAGGGCGGCTATCGATAAAGTTGGGCGGTTCAGGGTACTTTTCGGCCCAGTCGGCGCTGACGCTTTCAGTTTGCCAACGTCCAGTTGCAGCGTTTACGCGGTAGCCCAGGTAGTACCAAACAAGCTGGTTGACCGTCTCGTCGGCTAGCTCCTCGTTCAAGATGGCCCAGAGCGTCTCGCGGTTAAGGGGAGGGAGTTCAGCCATACAGTTAGCAGAATTAGCAGGGATTAATAGGGGAATTTAATAGGGGCTTTGGGGGTATCTCCGCTTCTGAGGTATGGGGCGAGGTGCACTGAATGGAGCGCTGCTGCCTGAGCAGCCCGTACTCTAGCCCTTCTACAACAGCTTGGTAAGATGCATCAATAATATTGGGAGATACGCCAACCGTTGTCCAGCGCTGGCTGCCATCGCTAGATTCGATTAGCACCCGGGTTTTGGCAGCGGTTCCGGCAGTGCCGTCTAAGATTCGCACCTTGTAGTCGGTGAGGTGAAATTGGGCGATCGCGGGGTAAAAGTTTAGCAGTGCTTTTCTCAATGCCCGGTCTAGGGCTGAGACCGGACCATTTCCCTCCGCTGCTTCTAAAATTTCCTGGCCGTGCACCCGAACTTTGACCGTGGCTAAAGACGGGTTGGCATTGGTATCCGCGATCGCCTCAGCTGCGGGCATGTGCTGACATTGAACCTGAAATCCAGGGCGCTCAAAGAAATGGGGACGCTGGTTGAGGACTTCTCGCATCAGCAGTTCAAAGCTGGCCTCTGCCGCCTCAAACTGGTAGCCCTCGTGTTCTAAAACCTTAAGCCGCTGGAGCAGCTGGCGGCAGACGGGATCGCTTTTTTCTAGCGGGATGCCAAAGCTACGGGCCTTGGCAATCACGTTACTCAGCCCGGCCTGGTCAGAAATCACAATGCGGCGGCAGTTGCCAACCTGATTGGGATCAATATGCTCATAGGTCACCGGGTTGCGGGCCACTGCACTAACGTGAATCCCACCCTTATGGGCAAAGGCAGAGCGTCCCACATAGGGGGCATGGTCGTCTGGGGCTAGGTTAACCACCTCACTAACAAAGCGGCTGGTATCGGCCAGGGTTGTGAGCTGAGCGGGCGAAATGCACTTATAGCCGAGTTTGAGCTGGAGGTTGGGCAGCAGACTGCATAAATTGGCGTTGCCGCAGCGCTCGCCGTAACCATTAATCGTCCCCTGCACCATTGTGGCCCCAGACTGCACGGCGGCTAAAGCATTGGCGATCGCGGTTCCAGCGTCGTTGTGGGTATGGATGCCCAGCTGGGGCCGCTCCTTGTCGCCGCAGGTCAACTGCATTAGCCACTCTCCCACTTGAGCAGTGATGGCGGCGATTTCGTGGGGCAGGGTACCGCCGTTGGTGTCGCATAGAACCAGCCACTTAGCCCCGGCAGCGACGGCGGCGGCCAGGGTTTGCAGAGCGTAGTCGGGATTTTGCTTAAAGCCGTCAAACCAGTGCTCAGCGTCGTAAATAATCTGACGCTCCTGGTGACGCAGAAAGGCAATCGTATCGGCAATCATTGCCAGATTTTCATCTAGGGTCGTTTTTAGCCCCTCAACGACATGTAAATCCCAGGATTTGCCAAACAGGGTGACCCAGCGCGTCCCGGCAGAAAGAATCGGGTGCAGCATGGGATCGCTAGCAGCGTTCTGACCGGGTCTGCGAGTAGAGCAAAATGCAACGACTTCAGCCTGGGTCAGGGGAGAGGCTCTAAGCTGCCGAAAAAAATTGACATCTTTAGGATTTGCGCCAGGCCAGCCGCCTTCAATAAAGGGCACCCCTAGTCGATCGAGCTGACGAGCGATGCGGAGTTTATCCTCGGTGGAGAGGGCTAGCCCTTCCCGCTGGGCACCATCCCGCAGCGTTGTGTCATAAATCCAAATTTTGGCGGGTTCAGGCACAGACGAAGACAACATTTAGACTAAACAGGTGAACTGAGGCCAGCAAAAACTTTAAACCAGCTTGTCAGACCCAGGCACTGACAGGGGTTAACGTCATAAAATTTGACGGTTTTGGGCCGATTTTTGGAACCGATTTCTGAAGGCAACCGCAATCTCATAGCAGCCGAAGGCACGATTAGGACAAGGCTGCGAGTTAGATTGATTTTATAAGCAGCCTCCCAGCGATACCCGGTGCGGCGAGCAATCTGACCAAAGCGATAGAACGGTGCGCCAAAAGCTCGGGAATAGGCCAAAATATAGGAAGGCAACTGGGGAGATTACGGGTATGAATCGATATATTTTGGGCGTTGTGTTAGCGCTACTGGCCTACGTTGGCGTTACCTCTGGGGCAGATTTTATTGACCAAGTTGCGAACACTGTCAGCAGCCCTTCCCAAAGCAATGGTTCAAACGGTGCCGACGACCTAACCCCGGTTCAGCGAGTGGGGCTAGGCGCTAGCCGAGAGAGCGATACGGTTCCCCCCACCGCCGTCGATCCAAACTTTGGCAGCCCGGACACTGCTCCAGCAGAAGTTAGCCCGACTGTGCCTTCAGCCGACGTTAACGCGACAGGGCAGCTGGGTGATTTTCCGCCTCAGACCTCGCCCTTGGCGCCAACCGCCGATCAGACCCTCCCGGTGGACAACTCAATTCCAGCGCTCTGGTAGGGGTTAACGATGGCAGCAGCCTGCGATGCTCTGGTTGTAGGGGGCGGCGTTATTGGACTGGCGATCGCGGTAGAGCTACAGCAGCGAGGGTTGCAGGTCACCATACTCAGCCGAGATTTTGAACAGGCGGCCAGTGGAGCAGCGGCGGGCATGTTGGCTCCCCAAGCTGAGTCCATTCCCCCCGGCGAGTTTCAAACCCTGTGTTTAAGCAGCTTAAGTGCCTATCCCGCCTGGGTGAGTAAGCTCGAAAGCCTAACGGGAGAATCAACCGGGTACTGGCCCTGCGGGGTGCTGGCTCCCCAATTTAAGGGTGATTCTGAGCAGCCGTCCGTAGCCCATTCTGCGGTCCGTCACTGGCTGGATCGGGATGCTTTGGTTCACTACCAGCCGGGACTTGGGCCGGTCAAGGGGGCCTGGTGGTTTCCGGAAGAGGGTCAGGTGGACAACCGCAAATTATTTGGCGTCCTGCGGCTGGCCTGTGAAACCTTAGGGATCGATATGCAGAGCGGTATTACCGTTGAGGCGCTGGTGCAGCGCGAGCGCCGAGTGACCCATTTACGCACCAGCGCCGGTGATTTTGAAGCGGGTCACTATATTTTGGCGGCGGGGGCCTGGTCGTCGTCACTGCTGCCGGTGCCTGTGGTGCCCCGCAAAGGTCAGATGGCCGCCGTCAGGGTTGACCCATCCGATGGCCTGCCGCTCCAGCGAGTGCTGTTTGGGGAAGATATTTATATCGTGCCGCGCCAAGATGGCCGAATTTTAATTGGCGCTACCGTAGAAGAGGTTGGGTTTGCGCCCCACAACACTCCAGCCGGGCTCCAGCAGATTTTTGCCGCAGCAGCCAACCTTTATCCCGCCGTTGCCCAGTTTCCCCTGCATGAGTGCTGGTGGGGATTCCGGCCCGCTACGCCCGATCAACTGCCTGTTTTAGGCCCCAGCCACTGCCAAAATTTGACCCTGGCGACGGGCCACTACCGTAACGGCATTTTGCTGGCGCCGATAACCGCCGCGCTGATTGGGGATTGGGTGGCCGATCAAAGGGCAAGTCCCCTGCTGCCTGCGTTCTCTTGGGAGCGGTTTTTATCGGCCAATTTATCTGTCTCTATCCCTACAGTTAACCGTTCTACCATGCAAGTTTTTGATGTGCCGACCTCGCCGTCTCCACAAGCCGCCGCGCTCAGTTCACCGGCCGATCAACCGGCCGATCCGCCGCTAATGATTGCAGGGCGACCCTTTGCGTCGCGGTTAATGACCGGCACCGGCAAATACGAGAGCTTTGAGATGATGGGTCAGGCGATCGCGGCCAGCGGTAGCCAAATTGTCACTGTGGCTTTGCGCCGGGTGCAAACCAACGCTCCAGGTCATGAAGGACTGGCAGAAGCCCTGGACTGGCAAACTATCTGGATGTTGCCCAATACCGCCGGATGCCAAACCGCTGAAGAAGCGGTGCGGGTGGCCAAGCTGGGCCGGGAGATGGCTAAGCGGCTGGGTCAGGAAGACAATAACTTTGTCAAGCTAGAGGTGATTCCCGACAGTCAATACCTGCTGCCCGACCCGATTGGCACCCTGGAAGCCGCGGAGCAGTTGGTAAAAGAAGGCTTTGCCGTGCTGCCCTATATCAATGCCGACCCCTTACTGGCCCAGCGACTTGAAGCGGCGGGATGCGCCACGGTAATGCCCCTGGGATCGCCCATTGGCTCCGGTCAGGGCATCCGCAACGCCGCCAATATCGAAATTATTATCGAAAATGCCAAGGTGCCCGTTGTGGTTGACGCCGGCATTGGCAGCCCCAGCGAAGCGGCCCAAGCAATGGAGATGGGAGCCGACGCGCTGCTAATTAATACTGCGATCGCTAAAGCCAAAAATCCCATTGCCATGGGGCAAGCCATGGGCATGGCAACAGCTGCAGGGCGATTGGCCTATCTGGCCGGGCGAATTCCGGTAAAAGCTTACGCAAACGCCAGCTCGCCGCTGACGGGGCGAATTACCCCCTAACGGCTCTAGATTGGCGATCCCCACCGGGAGTCTATCTGCGGGCACATCTTTTGAGGAAAATTGAGCTGACCCGACGGAATAAGAGTGTACGCGCTAATCTCTGTTAAGATTAGTGACAACTACATTAATAGGGAGATACAGATGCCTTACACCACTGAAGATGGCGGCCGCTTGAATAACTATGCTATCGAGCCGAAGATGTATCAGGCCGAGCCACCAACGGGCAATCAGAAGCGCAACTACGCGATTTTGGGTGCCGTGGCGGTTGTGCTAATCGGCGGACTGTTTGCTGTCGCGGTCTCTGTCTCTTAATGTCAAGATTTTACGGGTTAAGTTTATACAGGCATTGTTAACATAAGTGATTTTTAGGAAGAGGTAGGTGTTTGACCTGCCTCTTCTTTGTTTTTAGGAAAGTCATGGCGCTATCTATCCGTCAGCTCCAGCAGCGCTGCCGTCAGTTGAGTCACGCCAAGCTATTTACACCGGAGTTTCCCTTCTCCCCTGCGGGGCCGTCTTGGTTTTACGGCTGGGTTATTGTCGGAACCAGCACATTAGGGGTGCTGATGAGTATTCCGGGGCAAACGGCGGGAGTGAGCGCTTTTACCGATCATTTAATTAGGGCAACGGGGCTATCTCGCTTAGCCCTTAGCAATGCCTATTTAGTCGGCACCTTGACCAGCGGTTTACTGCTGCCCTACGGCGGTAGGCTGCTAGATCGGATGGGAGCGCGCTTTATCACTGTGCTGTCGTCGCTGTGGCTGGCGGGGACGCTGGTATATCTGGCCCTCAGCGATCGCTTGATTGCGATTATTCAACTTGCGCTGCCTCAGTTTAGTTTTCAGCAGGTGGCGCTGCCGCTGATGATGGCCGGATTTTTGAGTTTGCGCTTTAGCGGCCAGGGGATGTTAACGCTGACCAGCCGCGCCACCCTGGGTAAGTGGTTTGATCGGCGGCGAGGCTTTGTTTCAGGGCTATCGGGAATTTTTACCTCTTTTGGGTTTGCATCAGCGCCGCTGATATTTAGCCTATGGATTGGTCAACTGGGGTGGCGATGGGCCTGGTTAAGCATGGCGCTGCTCGTGGGCGTTGGTATGGCGGGGGTAGGCTGGCTTTTGGTGCGCGACAGCCCAGAAGTGTGCGGCCTGCAAATGGATGGGCACCAGCCTGATAGCCCCAACGATAGAGAGCATTTCAGGGAGCGATCGCAGCCCGAGCCCTCCGTTGAGCGTTACGCCATGCCCAAAGACTTTACCCGTTCCCAAGCCCTATCGACCCTGGCCTTTTGGGCGACCACGCTGGCCTTGGCATCCCAGGCCCTGGTGATTACCGGGATCACCTTTCATATTGTCGATATCGGCGCAGCCGTGGGGCTGGGGGAAACCCAAACCGTAGCGCTGTTTCTGCCCATGGCGATTTTGTCTACCCTGGTGGGATACGCCATCGGTGTGGTGTCGGATCGGGCGCCTCTTAAGAGGCTATTTTTAATCATGATGGTGACGGAAGCGCTGGGCATTGTAGGCATGGCCCATTTGGATATGCTGTGGATTCGGGTGGGGGCGATCGCAGTGCTGGGCATCACGGGCGGCTGCTTTGCGACCCTTAGCACCGTTACCCTGCCCCGATTCTTTGGGCGAGCCCATTTGGGCGCAATTTCCGGCGTGCAGATGATGGCCATGGTAATTGCCAGTGCGCTGGGGCCGTCATTTTTGGCGCTGTGTCGCGCTCAGTTTGGCACCTATCAGTTGGGGCTATACCTATGTGCCCTGCTGCCGGTTGTTATTTTTATGCTGCTGCTGCCCACGGACAATCCTCAAGATTCAGCCTCAAGCTAGTGCCGCTATGCAGAATGCAAAATGCAAAATGCAAAATGCAAAATTAAGGCAGATGGGTTTTTGAACTTTGCCTGAGTGAGGTCTTGGCGTTTGGTCAGCGAAAACTCTAGGTTTCAAATCGGATGTGGTTTGGTTTAGGGAGAATAGGGCATGATTAAAGCAGCGATTTCAACCTTTTGCAATGAACTGGCCGTTGACGAGCAATCGATCCTGGGGACTAACGGCGGCGATCGCGCTGATCGCGGGTGTGACTGGCTCTGGTGTGATTGGCTCTGGGCAGGCTGCCGCCCAGGAAGCAGCGGATTCCCAGGTTCAGGCTTATCGCAACACTATTGCCAGGGCCCTGTGTTTTAACGAGTGGGAGTTGGCTGTAGACCTAACCACTCGCCTAATGCTGTTAGATACGGTAGATAATGCCTACCGAACAGAACTGGTAGCCTATCGCAACCAGATTGAAACTTGGGCCCGCACAGGGCAGCCCGTGCGATTTCAGGGCTGTGATGCGGCGATCGCAGCTTCCATGGCGGCTCTAGAAACGGCTCAGCAGCAGCCGATTGAGCCAGCCCCCTCGAACGACCCATCTTTAGATTGGGCCGGTGCTTACGATGCTCTGCTGCAGGCGGAACAGTCCGAATAGGGAATTTACCGGGTCTTAAACAAGGGACGACACTATCTGCGCTAGCGTATGCGTATCTATCCGGTGACGCCCTATGATTCGATCTGCCCCAGTCATTGCCCGGTCCCTTGCTGGCAGTCTGCTGCTAACTGCCCTAGCGACGCCATCCTATGCGGCCACTTTTACCGGAGCGCCGCTGTTTACAGAAGTTAACCAGTATTCAACCCTGGTCGAAGATGACCCTGCCGATATTTACTACCCTATCAATGCCCAAGTGGTAACGCCCGTAGTGTTGCTGCTGCAAGGGGCACTGGTCGATAAGGCCGACTACAGTAACTATGCCCAAATTGTCGCCGCTTACGGGTTCACCGTCGTTGTCCCCAACAATGTGCGATCGCTGTCTGTCCCCGGCCTGCCTCCTTTTACGGGCCTCTTTCCTGAGCAGGGTCAGGTAGAGGCCGTGCTTGACTTTGCCAAGCAGGAAAACGCCGATAGCCAGTCTCCGGTTGCCGGTCTGCTCGATACCGATACGCTAGGGCTGCTGGGCCACTCCTTCGGTGGTGCGGTGGGTCTCGCCGCCGTTCAAGGGGGCTGCTTCTTTATTCTCTGCACCGACAGCTATGACTTGCCGGAAGCACTTAAGGCAGGTATCTTCTATGGCGCTAACTTTGATGCGGCCCAGACCGGCACGATTCCCCCCCTCGATAACCAGACACCAACCGGACTGATACTGGGAACCCGCGATGGCGTTGCCCCACCGGCTGACACTGTGACAACCTTTGAGCAGTTGCTAAACCCGCCAAAAGTTCTGGTGTCGGTAGAGGGTGCCAATCACTACAGCATCACCAACACTGACTCTTTTCGCGACCCGGTACGTCCAACCCTTGACCAAGCTGTTGCCACCGAGACTATTGGCCGCTGGAGCGGTGCGTTTCTGCGGGCACATCTCTTAGAAGACGATAGCGCCTGGGACTATATTTACACCTCTCGCGGCGACAACCTGGATGAGAATGTTGCTGTTGAGGCTGTCTCTACACCTGAGCCGTCCGTTGGTCTGTTGAGCGCTCTGCTCCTGGGCCCGCTCGGCTTTTTAGGACGACGTTTGTGGAACAAGGGTTGATAGATTGGCTGCTATCCTTTCGCTAGGACGTGTCATTAGTTGAGAGCAAAACCCTTGAAGGATAAGTCTTGTCACACCCGTTTCAGTCTATCGGCTAGGGGCCCAGACACCATCCCTCTAAAAATCCCATTCTTCAAACAGCTCTGAAACGGTAACCGAAAAGCCCGGCACAACCCCTTCTCCATTGAGTTGATCTGCAGAACGC
>JBCDFX010000065.1:0-13079 GCA_039177155.1 Cyanobacteria bacterium P01_H01_bin.119 | reverse complement strand
TCGCTGTGCCTCAGTGCGAACCACGGATTTAGCCGTTTTAGATACGGAGCAGCACCGGGAGGCAACCCTATCGGCCCTGATTGAGATGGGCCAGCGTGCCCTGGTTGAAGACGGCGCCGAAGCGCTGTGTCTGGGCTGCGCCGGCATGAACGGCTTAGACGAGGCCCTAGAAGATAAGCTGCAAGTGCCCGTGGTTGATGCCGTTACTGCAGCGGTAAAGCTGGCTGAGTCGGTGATTAGCCTGGAAAAAATGACCAGCAAGCGATTGACCTATCGCCCGCCAGAGCTTAAATCTATGCAAAACTACCCAGACTATATGCAGCCCGGAGCTCTAGTGAAAAACTCAAAGCATAGCGGCAGCTAGCCCGCAGGCAAGCTAGAGGCGGCTTCCAGCCAGCCCGCACTCAGAACAATGGTAAGCCCCATAAACATAATCGTTAGCGTCCAGGTCACCCGGTTTAGGGTTGTTTCTGCGCTTTTGGTGCTGGTAAACAGCTGAGCCTGCCCGCCCAAAGCCCCAAGACCATCTCCCTTGGGACTGTGCAGCAGCACGAGCACAATCAATCCCAGCGCTGAGATTGCCCAAATAATTTGTAGCAGAGAGGTCAGGGTCATAGCAGGTTATAGCTCAAATAGTTACGGATCAAATATAGGTTTCAATCCTAACATCAACGCTGCATGGGCACTCGAATTGGGGTGCGGTTTTGGCGCAAATCGACCTTAGACGAGAGCAGCATAGAGCGGCCGGTCATCTCCACCGGCTGAGGCAGCTTCAAAATTTCCAGAATGGTTGGCGCAATATCTGCCAGGCAGCCGTCTTCCCGCAGAGCCACCTCTGTTCCGTGACCCGGAATTTTCAAGCCTTCACCCTCAACCAGGATAAACGGCACCGGATTGGTTGTGTGGGCGGTCCAGGGCTTGTGATCGTCATCCCACATATATTCGGCGTTGCCGTGATCGGCAATAATAATGGTAGTGCCGCCCGCCTGGCTAATACTCTCCAGCAGCCGCCCCATCTGATAATCTACTGCTTCTAGGGCCGCAACGGTGGCGTCCATATTGCCCGTATGCCCGACCATATCTGGGTTGGCGTAGTTCAGTACAACTAAGGAGTAAAGGCGCTTTTTGATGGCGGCGATCGCCACATCGGTTACCGCCTTAGCCGACATTTCGGGCTGTTTGTCGTAGGTGGGCACCATAGGACTGGGCACCAGCTCCCGATCTTCTCCCGGCAGGGGATCTTCCAGGCCGCCGTTAAAAAAGTAGGTGACGTGGGCATACTTTTCAGTCTCAGCGGCCCGCAGCTGCTTTAGCCCGTGATCGGCGATTACCTCTCCCAAAATATTGCTTAAGTTTTGGGGCTCAAATGCCACCTGCACCGGCAGAGCGCTATCGTACTGGGTCATAGTGACAAAGGTTAGCGGCTCAATTAGCTGCCGCTCAAAGCCATCAAACTTTGGGTCAACAAAGACTTGGGTCAGCTGGCGCGCCCGATCGGGCCGGAAGTTAAAGAAAATAACTCCGTCTCCCGGTTCTATCGCCCCTGGTGCAATGCGCACAGGCTCAATAAACTCGTCGGTTGTTTTGCAATCGTAGGACGCTTGCACTGCTTCTACCGCCGATTGGCCGCTGCCCTTGTCGGTAGCGGTTATGACCCGGTAAACTTTCTCGATTCGATCCCAGCGGCGATCGCGGTCCATGGCGTAATAGCGGCCGCTGACAGTAACGATGCGGCCTAAGCCAATGGTGTCAATATGGTTTTGCAACTGCTGAACAGACTTAATACCGGCTGAGGGCTTAGTATCGCGGCCATCGGTAATTACATGAACACAAACCTGGGAGAGATCCTGGGCTTTGGCCATATCCAGCAGCCCTAACAGATGGTCAAGATGGGAATGAACGCCCCCATCAGAGCACAGCCCAATCAGGTGCAGCTTGCTGTTGCGATAGCGCACATCTTGACAAACATTGAGCAGGGCCTGATTTTCTTGAATCGTGCCATCTTCTACGGCGTCGGTAATGCGAACCAGCTCCTGGGGAACCACCCGCCCGGCTCCAATATTGAGGTGGCCCACTTCAGAGTTGCCCATCTGCCCCTCAGGCAAACCGACCGCCTTTCCAGAGGTACGAATCAGGGTATGAGGATAGGCGCTCCAAAGACTATCGACAATAGGCGTCTTAGCAACTCGAACAGCGTTACCGTCGGCGCTCTCTCGATATCCCCAGCCGTCTAGAATGACGAGCACCATCGGTGAAATAGGCGCTTGTGTCATATTTAAAGATCCTCAGCAGTATAGGCATAATTTGTAGGCATCATACCACTCACCTTTTAG
Organism: Cyanobacteria bacterium P01_H01_bin.119; assembly: GCA_039177155.1. GTDB lineage: Bacteria > Cyanobacteriota > Cyanobacteriia > Phormidesmidales > Phormidesmidaceae > JBCBZT01. The sequence continues at coordinate 10,746 of JBCDFX010000065.1, read as the reverse complement.
AAGAAAAGGGGGAAGTATTTTGGTTTTTTATCTGCGGTATAAAAATTGCTTTTGGCTCAATCTGACTAATCGACTGGGCTTAATCCGTTACTCAGAAGCTGTTGTGTCATGGTTGCATAATATTTTGGGTATTTTGCAATCACTGTTTTTGAAAGTGTTCCGGCCTTTGTGTCAATGATTGCGGCCATTTTGGTCGCCTTTAGCAATACACAAGCAGCATGCTCGCAATGGCTAAAATTTTGTAAACCCCCTATTTTTATAGGCTCATAACTCAGCCAGGATGACAGCGGCAAGCTATTGTGACCTAGAGATCCAACATTCTTGACGTAAATTTTGACGGTTTCAGAACAAAAACAGTTTCAATCTAAAAACAATAGATTTGCAAGTAGTGGCGCAAAATGATTTCACACTTTGGAACTGCGCAAGGGCTGTCGCCTACTGCGCGTAAGGGCTGTTGTTTGCCCAGCGGGCATGGGCACTCTAACACTGAAAATTTATAAAGTTATTGCCAATTTACTAAAATCACGGTCAATTTAATAAGGTGCGATCGCCCCGATAGCAGCGATATTGCGAGGCTTAGCACCTCTCATCTCAACCACTGCCGTCTCTGGCTCAAGCTATTACTATGCCGCTCAACCCCGCCCTCCCCGACGTCCATCTGCTACCAGAGTATGTTCGGCTGCTAGTTGAGCACACGCCAGGGGCGATCGCAATGTTTGATCGCGATCTGCGCTATTTAATCGCCAGTCGGCGCTGGCTAGAAGACTATAGGCTGGGCGATCGCGACATTATTGGTCAGTGCCACTACGATATTTTTCCGGGCACTAGCGACCGGTGGAAAGCAATCCACCAGCGGTGCCTCCAGGGCCAAGTGGAACGCTGCGACGACGAAGCTTTTGCCCGTGCCGATGGCAGTACGGCCTGGCTCAAATGGGAAGGGCGACCCTGGCATAACGATTTGGGCGAAGTTGGTGGGGTGCTGATGTTTACAGAGGTGATTACCGCGCACCAGCAAACCGAGCTAGCGCTGGAAAACGCCAATCGTGCTCTGCAAGAAGCTAATCAGAGCCTAAAGGCCCAGGCTGCTCATCATAAAGCCGAGCTGAACAACTTTTTTGAGCTCTCAGCGGATATGCTGTGCATTGCCGACTTTAACGGCTACTTCAAACGGGTTAATCCTTCATTTGAGCGGGTTTTAGGCTACACTGCGGCCGAACTAATGGCCGAACCGTTCTTAGGCTTTGTGCATCCCGATGATCAGGCGGCTACGGTTGAAGAATCTAGCAAAATTGTCGCTGGAGAAAAAGTGATTGCCTTTGAAAACCGCTATCGCTGTAAGGACGGCGGCTACCGCTGGTTTTCTTGGACAGCTGCCTCAGACTTAGATGCTCAGGTTATCTATGGCACAGTGCGAGATATTACAGAGCGCAAAGCCGCCGAGGCCGATATTCAGCAGAAGCAGGCACAAATCCAGGGGCAAGAGCAGTATCTCCGCAGCATTTTTGAGGGCGGGCACTACGTTTTTGTGCTTGATGTCGATTCGACCGTTGAGGCCGACGCCATACAGAGGTTCCACTTTAGCGGCTGGAACTCGACGCTAGAGAAGTTTTGGAATATGCCTAGAGAGGCAGTGCTGGGTAAATCTCTCGTAGAGGTTTTACCAGAGGACGGAGAATCTATCTTCCAACGATGTTGCGAATGCGTTGCGGCTGGGCAAGCCATTACCTATAAAGCAAGGGTCGGTGGTGAATGGTGGCTGACGACGCTAACGCCACTAATCGACGAGTTAGGTCAGGTTTATCGGATAGTTGGTGCGCCCGTGCGCATTACTGAGCAAAAGCAGACTGAGGAAGAACTCCAGCAAAGCCAGATCCAGATTCGCCAGCAGGAAGAATTTTTACGCAGCGTCTTTGATGGATCAGAGCATTCTGTATTTGTGCTGGATACGGAAGACGGCGAAAATTTTATCTTTACCGGGTGGAACCGGGCCGCCTGTCTATCTATAGGCGTTTCTCACAATGCTGTGATTGGCCATTCACCAGAGGCGGTGTTTACGCCGGAGGATGCGGCAGCGGTACTGCAGCGGTATCGCACCTGCGCCCGGTCTCAACAGACCTACGCCTACGAAGAGTTTATTGCCGACCAGTGGTGGTACACCCTGCTTAATCCGCTGATGACGGAGCAGGGCCAGGTTTACAGAATTGTGGGGACGGCCTCTAATATTACCGTCCGCAAACAGGCCGAGCTTGAGACAGAACGGCAGGCCCGGCAGGAAAGCCTGCTTTATCGAATCACTCAAAATATTCGGGATTCTCTAGACTTTGGGCAAATCCTTAATATTGCCACCCAGTCCATCCGCGATTATCTCGGCGTGGATCGCTGTCATTTTGCCTGGTATGTCGAAGATGGAGACGGTGAAGCCTATTGGGACGTAAGCAGCGAAGCCAAATCCCCTGAGATTCATAGCCTAGTTGGGCGACACCGAGCGGCTAACTTCGCGGGCCTAAGCGATTTGATTTTGCGCCGCGAGATGATTCGTATTGATGAGGCTTGTGCCCATAGCGATTCGGGTGTGCGAGAGGCGCTGCAGCGGCTAGGGCATCAGGCTCTGCTGCTGTTTCCGGTGTGCGGTCAGTCGGGCAGTTTGGGAGCGGTGGCCTGTGCTCACGATCGGCAGGTTCACACCTGGACAGATGATGAGGTGGAATTTATTGAAGCAGTGGTGAATCAGTTAGCGATCGCCCTTAATCAGGCCGAGCTCTATCGCGAGAGCGTGTTAAAGGCCCGCGAGCTGCAGACCGCTATGGCCGAACTGCAGCGCACCCAAACCCAGATGGTGCAGGCCGAGAAGATGTCTAGTCTGGGGCAGTTGGTGGCCGGTGTAGCCCATGAAATAAACAATCCGGTGAATTTTATTTTCGGCAATCTCACCCACGCCCGGGAGTATACCCAGGATTTGCTGCACCTAGTCGAGCTGTATCAAATTCACTACCCCGACCCCCATAAAGCCATTCGGGAAGAGGCAGACGCCATTGACCTAGACTTTTTGATGGGGGATTTGCCCAAGCTGCTGAACTCTATGAAGCTGGGGGCTACTCGAATTCAGGGCATTGTGGCGTCTCTGCGAACCTTCTCTCGCATGGATGAGGCCGAAATGAAGGCGGTCAATATCCACGACGGCATCGACAGCACCCTGGTTATTCTGCAAAGCCGGATTAAGGCCAAGCCCAATCGCCCAGAGATTAGTATCATCACCCAGTATGGGAATTTGCCGATGGTGGAATGTTACGCAGGGCAGCTCAATCAGGTCTTTATGAACTTAATTGGCAACGCCATCGACGCTCTAGAAGACACCTGGAGCCAGGGCAAGGGGCAAGAGAGCGATTTACGCATTCAGATTACAACCCGTTTAACGGCGGATCGGCAGGTGCAAATCGCGATCGCAGATAATGGCTCCGGTATTCCAGATGGGGTAAAAGCCCGAATTTTTGATCCGTTTTATACCACTAAGGCCATCGGCAAAGGCACCGGTATGGGGCTATCTATTAGCTACCAAATTGTTGTAGATAAGCATCAGGGCCATCTGGAGTGCACGTCAACGCCAGGAGAAGGCACAGAGTTTGTAATTACGATTCCGCTGGCGCAAACAGAGCTGCATTTGGCAGAAGTGAATTAGATCGGCTGAATTAGGCGATGGTGAAGTTGAAGCCCATAATTCGCTGCTCCTAATTGGTTGGTAAATTTACCCCAGCAGCCTGGAAGAGCTGTCTAAAGTCGCTGGTGGGCCTGCCCAGCAGATAGCCCTGGGCAAAATCGCAGCCCAGGGCTTTAAGCTGCTCCCAGCGGGCTAAGGTTTCGACCCCTTCAGCGGTGACGGTCATGCCCAAGCCGTGGGCAAGATCAATAATGGCGCGGACAATAGCGGGGTTATCTTCCCCGTCATTGAACCCATCTAAGTTGGGGCTGATAAAGCTGCGATCGATTTTAAGGTTTTCGACCTTGAGCCGCTGCAGATAGCTGAGGGAAGAATAGCCCGTACCAAAGTCATCAATACTGACGTGAATGCACCGCTGCTTAAGCTGCTGCAGAATTTGCAAAACCGTCTGATCTTCCTGCATTAGCCCTTCTTCAGTGATCTCTAGGGTTAGGTTGCAGCAGTTTGCTTTGCTATCGTGCAAAATCTGATCGAGATAGTCGATAAAATCCGGCTGGGAAAGCTGCTGGCTAGATAAATTCACATGGAGGCGAAACTCGCCGTTGATTAAGCCCTCGGCCTGCCACTGGCAAAGCTGGATGCAGGCCCGGCGCAGCACATAGCGATCTAGGGCAATAATCAGTCCAGTTTCTTCAGCAATGGAGATAAATTCGCTGGGGGAAATTACGCCCCGCACCGGATGGTGCCACCGCACTAAAGCTTCTAAGCCAGTGACGGCGCGTTTGTCTAAAGACTGCAAGGGCTGATAGACCAGGGTGAGGTTCTGCTGGGCGATCGCGACGTTTAGCTCATTTTGAATTTCAAAGAAGTGCAGCGCCCGGTGATACATGGCTGGATTAAAAATTTGCACCTTGGCAGCGCCTTTTTTCCGGGCCTGAGCCAGGGCCGTGTTGGCATCTCGCAGCAGATATTTAGGTTTTCCATCACTGGCTGAACGCTGAACAATTCCCATGCGAAACGTAATGTAGAGGGATTTATCGGCAATATCAAAGGGCAGCACGGCTTCGTTGTGGATCACCTTAGTCAGCGCGATCGCTGCGCTGAGGTCATCGCAGTTTTCCATCAAGATGGCGAAGGTGTCATTGCTAAAGTGGGCCAAAAAGGCGGTGGGCGGCAGAGCCGTCTGCAGGCGGCGCACAATGGCGACCACAAGCTGATCCCCTGCAGAGTAGCCCAGGGAATTGTTGACGAGCTGCAGATGCTTACACTCCACAATCATCAGCACCAGAGAACTTTGCTCTCTAGACTGCATCTGGTTGAAGATTTGCCCCAGCCGCTGCATTAAAAACGCTCGGTTGGGTAAATTTGTCAGGGGGTTGTGGGTGATAAAGTGCAGCAGCTCTTCTTGGGCCTTGAGGCGATCGCCAATTTCTCGCTCAAGCTGGGCCGTCCGCTGAATTACCCGCTGCTCTAGCTCGGCGTTGAGCCGCTGAACCTGGGCTTGGGCAAATCGTAAGCTGAGGTGGGTATTGACCCGCGCCAGCAGTTCTTCAGCCTGAAAGGGCTTGGCGACATAGTCTACCCCGCCAATGGTAAAGCCGTTGACCTTGTCCTGGGTTTGATCGAGGGCGCTGAGAAAGATCACCGGAATGTCGCGGGTTTGGGGTTCTGCCTTGAGCCGCTGGCAGACTTCAAAGCCGTCTAGTTCGGGCATTTTGACATCGAGCAAAATTAAATCAGGCCGCGCCGACTTGGCCACTTTAAGGGCGCTATGACCGTCGAGAACGGCCCGGACCTTATGCCCTTGGCCATTTAAGATTTTGGAGAGGTATTCTAGGTTCTCGGCGATATCATCGACGATCAGGATATCGCCCTGTGGCCTGGTTTCCTGGGGCAGATTAACGGGTTGAGTCATCGGCTGAGCCAGCTTGGGGTTCGGTAGATTTGGGTTGGGTAGATTGAGGATAGGCAGCGATCGCTTGATTGGCCAAATCTTCAATGCGATCGCAGTGAAAAGTTCTAACCAACGTCAGCAAAGCAGGCATAATTTCAGACCTGACAGCCGGCGATAGCTGCGGGGTTTCTGGGGTGGTGTTGAGTTGATCGATCAGCTGGGCAATCCAATCGGCATCGGCCAGGGAAGCCGCTTCTCGAAGCTGATGGAGCCAATTTAAGGGTAGTAAGATAAGCCACTGTGGGGAGAGAGTTTCGGCAGACGGCTGGGCTGGCGGGGAAGCTGCGGCATCACTGTATTCATACTCCACGCCCAGATGCTCCCGCAGCTTGTCAAAAATAACGGCGTTGCGGAAGGGCTTGCGCACAAAGTCATTGCATCCAGCCGATAAAATTAGGTTTCTCTCTTGCTCTAAGGCGCTGGCAGTCAAGGCAATAATGGCGGGAGCCTGGCCCTTGAGATGGGCCCGAATCCGCTGGGTTGCTTCGTAACCGTCCATAACGGGCATGCGCATATCCATCCAAATCAGATGGGGCTGCCAGTCTCGCCAAATCTGCACCGCTTCCTGGCCGTTGGCCGCTTCTCGAACGTCAAATCCCAGGGGAGAGAGCAGCTTCATCAGCAGTTGGCGGCTTTCCCATTTATCTTCGACGATTAAGATGCGATAGGTCGGCTGGCCGGGCGCAAGCCGCACAACGCTTAGCGCGGCGGGCGCGGCTTTAATTGCGGTAGGCTGAGCCAGCGTTGCCGGCAGATAAAAGCTAAAGCAGCTGCCTTTACCCAGGGTGCTGGTGACCTGTAGTTCGCCGCCCATTAGCGCTACATAGCGGGCGCTAATGCTAAGTCCTAGCCCGGTGCCCGACTGGGACTGCTGACCCAGCTCGGTTTGATAAAAGGGATCAAATAAATAAGGGATGCGATCGCGGGGGATACCTGGTCCCGTGTCGTGTACTTCAAAGTAGAGCCGCTGCTCACTGCGGCGAACCCGCAGGGCGACCTGCCCCGCCGAGGTAAATTTAACGGCGTTACCCAGTAGATTAATTAACACCTGCCGCAGCTTGGCTTCATCCCCCACGATGTAGTCTGGCACACTAGCCTCTGGCTCGATTTGGAGGCTCAGATCTTTGGCGCTGGCCTTGAGCCGAAACATCCCGTCGAGGGTATTGAGCAAGGCCAACAGATCAAAGGGATGGGCATTAACCGTGACCCGATCGGCCTCGATTTTGGCCATATCGAGAACATCGTTAATCAGGGTGAGTAAATGGTCGCCGCTGGCCTGAATTACGCCCAAATTATCGGCGGCTTCCTGGTGAAAGCGATTGCTGGCCTGCACTAAGTCTCGCTGCATTACCTGGGTAAAGCCCAAAATCGCGTTGAGGGGAGTGCGCAGCTCATGGCTCATATTGGCCAAAAACTGACTTTTAACCCGACTGGCTTTTTCGGCAGTCTGCTTAGCAATTTCTAAATCGGCATTTTTCTGGGCCAGTTCCTCAGCCTGCTGTTTCTCCTGCTCTAGCAGCGCGGCCTGGGCAATGGCAATGCCTACCTGACTGGCCACTGACTCAAGCAGCGCCACTTCTTCGGTCGTCCAGTGACGCTGGCGATCGCACTGATGCAGGGCAATAATGCCGTTGGGCTGGCCTCGATAAGAGGTGCGAATGGCCAGCAACGAGCAAACTTGAAACTGCTTGCAAATGTCCAAAACCGTCTCTAGCAGGGGATCTTGGTAAACATCATCGGTCGCAACGGCATAATCTGTAGACAGAATGGCCTCGGCATAGGGATTTATTGCTATCTCTACGCCCAAAATTGAGGGATAGCCCGGCACCAAAAACTCCGCCGATGTCAGCAATATGGGCGCATCCGTTTCAATGTAAATATGTAGGCTACAGCGACTCACCTCAAACGCCCGCCCAATCTGGTTTACGGTTGTTTGATAGATCGCTTGAGTATCTAGGCTTTGGCGGATCTGATTGGTGATACTGGCCAACAGCTGCTCGTGCTGAAACTGACGCGCTAAATCTTGCTCAGCCTGTTTGCGCTGGGTAATATTTTCAACGATGCCTTCGATGGCAACCAGCTCACCCGTCTCGCTCCAGGTGGGGTGCTGGGACACCACAATCGTGCGGATATCGCCGCTAGGATGGACAAAGCGCATTTCAAACTGTTGAAAGTCCGATTCTCTGGCGATCGCGGCCTCTACCGCCTTTCCGGCGGTGGCAATATCTTCGGGGAACCAGTTGATCACATCAGCCCAAGATTTGCCAACTAAGTTATATTTGCTAATGCCAAATACAGCCTCAAAGCCGCCGCTGACATAGGTAATAACGCCGCTGATACCGCTGTGGCTAAAAATCACAAAGCTGTCGCCAATATCGTCCACCAGTCGCTGAAACTTGGCCTGACTCGCTTTGAGGTCGGCTTCGGCCTGTCTGCGATCGCTAATATCCGTGTGGGAGCCCACCATCCGCACGGGCTGACCTAAATCGTTAAATAGTGCCTTGCCCCGATCGAGCACCCAGACGTACTGATCGTGCTTGTTGCGCAGGCGATATTCCACCTGGTAATGGTCCGTGTATCCGGCCAGATGGCGATCGAGCGTCTGCATCATGGCGTCTAAGTCGTCGGGGTGTACCCGCAGCACCCACTGAATCCGCTGATTGGGAAATTCCGCGTTGGCAAAGCCCAAGATTTCTTTATATCGCTTGGAAAAGAAGATTTCGTCGGTGTCAATCTTCCAGTCCCAAATACCGTCGTTATTGCCTTTAAGGGCAAGCTGCCAGCGCTCCTCGCTCTGACGCAGTCGCTCCTGGGCGGCTTTGCGACTGGTAATATCGCTATTAATGGCAAAAATGCAGGTTTGCCCTTCGATATCTAGCACTTCTGCTGAGATCAGTACGGTTTTAATCTCTCCCACAGCGGTGTGAATTTGCCATTCTCGGTTGCGAATTGCTCCAGTTTTAAGCTGCTCCACATAGTCTGCTCGGCTATTGGGCGAAACCCAAAAGTTCAGTTCCGTGCTGGTGCGACCGATAATCTCCTCTTTGGGCCGACCAAAGAGCTTGGCAAAGCGGTCGTTAACATCTAGATACCGGCCTTCGGCATAGGTACTGATACAAATCGCCAGGGGACTGACTTGAAAGGCTTTGGTAAATTTTTCTTCAGACTGGCGCAGGGCCTGAGTGCGCTGCTCAACTAAATCTTCGAGGGTGCGCGAGTAGGTGGCGAGCTGGGCGCGCGATCGCGCCAGATCTGCCCCCATCTGGTTAAAGTTTTGCACCAGCAAGTTTAATTCTTTAACTCGTGAGGGGCCAATGGGACTAAACGGCTGATCTTGGGCGATGGCCTGGCTGGCCTGGCCGAGCCGATCGAGCGGACGGCTGACCCGCCGGGCAGTGACTATTCCTAACCCTACGGTGGTGCCGAGAGAGAGCAAAATTAGCAGCAGCGTATTGCGATTGTTCGTCTGGATTTGGGCGGTAAAGTCTGCTTCGGGAATAAATACGACAATCAGCCAGTCTAGCCCGTAGGGATCGCGGTATGGAGAAACATGAACCAGGTTCCGTCCGGTTTCAGCGTTGAAGGTTAGATGGTGCGATCGCTCAATTTCCGCAAAGCTGCCAAAGGTCGTTTGGATATAAGCGGCGGTCTCGCGGATACGAGGGTTGCTAATTTCTAAAATTGAAATTTGGGTATTGCCAACGCCTGAGGGCAGCTCACTGATGGAGCTGCCAATCAAATTACCGTTGCGCTCGATAATAAAGGCTTCCCCGGTTTTACCGATGGTTAAGCCATTTAAGTAGCGGGCAATATCTTCTAGGGTAAAGTCTGCCCCAAACACGCCCTGCAAAGTGCCGTCAGCGTTGTAGTGGGGGCGAACAAAGCTCAAGCCCAGGGTAGGATAAACCGTACTAAATTCATAAATCTCGGTCCAGATGGGCTCGCCTGAGCGCAGGGCAGCTTGGTACCAGGGACGCGGCAGAGGATCATAGGGACGAACCCGGATTCGCTGCAGCGGCTGCCCCTGTGAATCGAGCTGGTAAGCTTGAACTGTGCCTGCGGTGGTCTCGTCTCGAACGGAGAACAAGGTGACACCGCCAATTTTTTTTTCTAGCTCAACGTAGTCTCCCTGGGGATTGCTGAAGTAGATAAAAGTCAGCTCTGGATTGCGCTGATTCTGTAGAAAGAGGTGCTGACGCCACTGTTGCGGATCATTGGGATCGAGCTGCTGCAGGTCAACGGCGTCGGCATTGGCCTGGGTAACGCGGGAAGGGGTACGGGTGTAGGTGCGCAGCCTTTGCTCAATACGATTGCTGGTTCTATCCAAAAGCTGATCGGCTAAATCCTGCACGGCGCGCTGGCCGTTGCGATGGGCCAGCCATCCCGTTACTGCCACAACAATCACGACCTGGGCGACAAAGGGAACAATCAGCAGCGATCGCAGAGAAAGTTTTAATTTCTTTGGCATAGCGGTTTGGCCGTCTCAAATAGACGCCAGATACCATTGCTGCAGCGACCATTGCTGCGGTATCAGGCGGTTTGGACATTTCTATCGCAGTTGCTAATCCGGTTAGGACAAGACTGCGAAGCAAATTGCCGATAGCAATCTGGCCAATGTGACAGATCGGCAGGAGTTATCTCGACAGGAGCCGCCGACTGTGGCCATCAACGCGCGCAAATCTACAGGGAATACGCTTATTCTGACGCAGTCACCGGGTTTTATCACGTTACAAACCGTCCCGGCCCCAGCAGATTTTTGGCGTCAAACTGCTGCTTGATCTGACGCATTAGCGGCAACCCCGACGGCGTACCCCATACGGATACCCTAGCCTTGACCTCGCTGGGAGCCTGCAGCAGCGTTAAAAACCCCCGACGAGCCTCGCACTGCGATCGCAGCTTAATCAGCATATCCGCTAAATTCTTGTCGTTCTTAGCGTCAGGGTCTATCGAAAGCAGCCCCAAACCGCTGCCGATATGGATGCGCCCTGCCCAAGACTGATGGATCACAGCCTCAATTTGAGTAAACCAGTCTACGGCGGCATTGGGCAGCAGACCAAACTTAATCAATAGGCGATCGCGCTCATCTGGGCGCGAAATCTGGTCAGCGATGGTCTGCCAGCAGGCGCTATCTTGCTCT
>JBCDFX010000064.1:0-13246 GCA_039177155.1 Cyanobacteria bacterium P01_H01_bin.119 | reverse complement strand
CTCATTATTTTAATGCTGAGCAAGGGAATTTTATTGCTTTAGAGAACGATCCGTCATACGCATCTCGTCTAAGGAAGCTGATTATTCCATCTGATGTATTTGCAAATATTCGATTTCAAATTGATCGAGTAGATGTAAAATCTTCAACACTATTTCCTGATCTTGATGGATTGTGTGCTCATATTGAATGGGTTTATTCAAGCCTATCAGACGAAGATTTCAAAGATATTCCTAAAAAGAACTTCCCTATCCCAAATCAATCAGCTAGTTAGTATTTTTGATTGCCCAAAATTGAATGTCTAAGATGATTTAATAAATATCTTACTAAATTAGAATGCTAGTTGTTAAGCTAATCATGCAGCACGTATATATTAAATAGATATACTGAAAGCTATGACTTAGCTACTACATTCTTTCAATAGTTTCTATCGATAGGCTGATTTGTAAGTTAGTAGTTCTAAGAGCGATCGCTATCAGTTTCCTTTTTGTAATTAAGCGACTTTTTAAGTTATGGCTAGTTGAACTATTGCTCCAGTAAATCTTTAGCTTCATTAAGTTGGGTATGCCATACCTTTTCCCACAGGGAGACGAGCAGAATTACTGTAGTCACAATGCTAAATCCCCCTGCGATCAAAAACTCGCTGATAATTGCCTGCACTCCCAAAGCTAATATCATTTCAGAGATTGCCAAGTAGGCAAAATACAGAAAGATACTGAGTTCAATCCAAGACCCAATGGCGGTAAAGCGGGCTAGTCCGCGTGGATCGGCAAAGTTATTGCTTTGCCAGTGGCGGCGCAGCGCGATCGCGGGCCAGGCGCTTAGCATCACCAGACTAAACACCACGATTCCCACCAGGGGAAAGCTGCCCAACACCTGCGCCTGAGTCCACTGAGCAGTAACCGCAGTCTTGCCGGGGCCAGCAACTAAAGCATCAATAGACACCGCCCAAACTGCCGCCCAAAACTTGGAGTGCTGAGATAAAAATCGATAGAAAAAATCCTTGTCCTCTGCGTTAATCTCATCTTCATATTTGTCGGGCTTGTTATCACTAAATCCTGCGATCTCCTGAATCACCTCGACAATAAACCAGGCCATAATCATAAAGCCCGCGCCGTAAATAGCAGCTTTAAGAAACGGAAAGGAACTAGCGGCGTACCACAGGCCAATTAGACCAGTCATTGGAAAAACTGTATGAGTAAAGCCAACAGCCGCTGCCCAGCTCAATGCATCGCGGGCTCGCTCAAACCGCTTAAACCGACCCACCGTAGCGATAATAGCGTCGGCAGCAATGCCAACACCAACGGCGGCATTGATAGCGAGATATTGAACATCTGCGGCAAAATACAGCACAAACTTATAAACAAAATAAACTCAAACGCGATCGCTGGAATCTAGAGCCAGCCCTTGGCATGGGCAAACTCTAATCTCAGTTATACAGTTACATATCTTAACGAACCTGGGATGTCTTGAGGTAGCGGCGGACGATAGTTGTCACCGCGGCTAAGCCAAACACCCCCAACACCGAAAATCCTAGCAGCAGCTTACCCCCTTCCAGAATGCCTGCTCCCAGCGCAACGATTGGCGGGTTAGAAATGGCAATGCTTAAGACTAGGGCAGGCACAAATCGCACCCAGGGCGTGCGTGTCAGGCCAGCCCCGTAGCAGACAAAGTCAAAAAAGCCCGTCATTAAGCAGCCTGTCAGTAAGAAAAAGTTTCGTTCTAAATGGCGCTGACTCAGCTGATCGAGTCGTTCCATCCACCGCGCGCCGACTAAACGCACCACCAGCCCCCGGCCGTAACGACGCGACAGCAAAAAACTCGTGCTGCAAGATAGTAAATCAGCCACACAAATCACTAGCAGCCCCTGGCTAAATCCCAGCAGACTCCCCGACAGTAGAGAATAGGCGGTGCCGGGGAGCGCCGGAATAATCACGCTGGTGAAGCGTAAAACAAAAATGCCCAGCGGCACCCAAGCCCCTAGCTGGTCAACCTGAGCCCGGAGTTGGGCAATGCCGTAGTGATTGATTAAGACAATTACCCCTGCGATCGCTGCGGCAATCCCCAAGAATCGTAGCCATCGTTTGAGCTGGGCTGGAAAAGTTCGTTTATCTGAAGTCATCGTCTATTGCCAGAGCAGCATCTCTTTAAAGTTACGTCCGCCTTTAGATTCACAGTCTTTCTTTACGCTACACCTTGACCCTTTTGAGATCTACGGCTTTTGCCATCAAAAACTTCGGGTGTTAAATCGGATAGGGTTTGACACACCATTAATTTGCCAGCCGCTGTCAAAATCAATTTCAATTATGATATAAAAATGAAATCGAGTTGGCTTTAAAATAGCGTTCCATGACATCTCTGCATTTTTCTCGGGGGCTGCTGGCTTCTAGTCTAATTTTTGGGGTTTGGCTCACCAGCTGTGCCAGACCAGAGGCGATCGCTCCGGCTCCGACAGATACCGAAGTCACTGCTGATGCCGCTACTGACTCTGCCGAGGATGGCAGGCTAAGAGTGCTTACTACCTTTACCGTGCTGGCAGATATGGCCCAAAACGTTGCGGGAGACAAGCTAGTCGTCGAATCGATTACTCGCATCGGGGCCGAAATTCACGGCTATGAGCCTGTCCCTAGCGATATTGCCAAAGCTCAGGATGCCGATTTGATTTTGTACAACGGTATGAATTTGGAGCGCTGGTTTGAGCAGTTTATAGACAGTGCTGCAGGCGTGCCCTCTGTGCTGCTAACCGAGGGCATTGAACCCATCCCGATCGCTGAAGGCCCCTACACTGACAAGCCCAATCCCCATGCCTGGATGTCACCCCGCAACGCTTTGATATATGTGGAAAATATTCGCCAAGCTTTTGTCCAGCTCGATCCAGACAACGCTGAGTATTACAACGCCAACGCAGCCACCTACAGCGAAAAGTTAAGCGCGATCGATACTCAACTGTCCGCTGATTTGGATCAGGTACCGGCTAACCAGCGGTTTCTTGTCAGTTGTGAAGGAGCATTTTCTTACCTAGCTCGCGACTACGGCTTAGAAGAAATCTATATCTGGCCGATTAATGCTGAACAACAGTTTACGCCCAAGCAGCTGCAGAGCGTGATCGAAAAGGTAGAAACCAATAACGTGCCCACGATTTTTTGTGAAAGTACCGTGAGCGATGAGGGGCAAAAACAAGTGGCAGCAACCACCGGCTCACGCTTTGGCGGTAACCTTTATGTCGATTCTCTCTCCACTGAGGAGGGGCCTGTTCCTACCTTCCTTGATTTGTTAGAGTACGACGCCCGCATTATCTCCAATGGCCTGCTGGCTGGTGCTAATGCTCAGTAACGGTGAGGGTATTGGTTCAAAGTTCAAAATTCAAAATACTCTCCGAGCAGGGCACTAGACGTGCAGCGGCTTCTCGCAGAGTAGCTCTATAAAACTCAAAATTATCTCGATCCACGATTAGCGGTTACTGCTATGCCAACCTCGACTGCCTGTCTCGATATCACCGTTGATGATATCAGCGTGATGTACAACAACGCGCGCCTTGCTCTTTATAGCGCCACCTGTAAGGTTGAACCCGGTACGATTACTGCCTTGGTTGGGCCAAATGGTTCGGGTAAATCAACGCTGTTTAAGTCCATTATGGGGTTTTTGCAGCCTAGTCAGGGCCAGGTGCGAGTTGGCGGTATGCCAGTGCAAAAGGCCCAAAAACAGCAGCTTATGGCCTATGTCCCCCAGGCCGATGAGGTGGATTGGAACTTTCCGGTGAGCGTCTTTGAGGTCGTGATGATGGGTCGCTACGGCTATATGAACCTGCTGCGTATACCTAGTGCTAAAGATCGTCGGCTGGTGATGGAAAGTCTGGAGCGAGTGGGGATGAGCCAGTTTCGCCACCGTCAAATTGGAGAACTCTCTGGCGGACAAAAAAAGCGAGCTTTCTTAGCGCGATCGCTGGCCCAGGAGGGCAAAGTGATCTTGCTGGATGAGCCCTTTACTGGCGTGGATGTCAAAACTGAGAAGGGCATGATTGACTTGCTGATTCAACTGCGAGAGGAAGGGCATACTATTTTGATTTCGACCCACGATTTGGCGTCGATTTCAACCTTCTGCGATCGCACCATTTTGATCAATCGCACCATCTTGGCAGAGGGCAAAACGGAAGATACCTTTACCCCAGAAAATCTGGAAATGACCTTTGGCGGTCTGCCTGTGTTTAGGCTAAATAATCAGATGTTCCGGTCGGCAGAGATTGGTCTATGAACCACTGGGTGATGGCAGTTGCACTGTGGGACTGGGTTATTGAGCCGTTGCAGTATGGCTTTTTGCGGCAGGCAATCTGGGTCAGCGCCTTTGTAGGGCTGGTCTGCGCCGTTCTCTCCTGCTATATCACGCTGAAGGGCTGGTCGCTGATGGGCGACGCTATTTCTCATGCGGTGGTGCCGGGAGTGGTAGTGGCCTACGCCCTCAATATTCCGTTTGCGATTGGAGCATTTTTGTTTGGCTTTGGGGCGACGGTAGCCATTGGCTATATCAAGTCCAATACGCGGCTAAAAGAAGATGCGGTGATTGGCATTGTGTTTACCGGATTTTTTGCCTTTGGACTGGTGCTGGTTACCAAAATTCCGAGCAATATTGATCTGTTTCATATTTTGTTTGGCAATGTGTTGGGCATTTCAACCCAGGACATTATTCAGACACTGATTGCTGGATCTATCACTCTGGTAGTGATTGCACTGCGGCGTCAGGATCTGCTTTTATTTTGCTTTGATCCCAACCATGCTAAGGCGATTGGTTTAAGACCTCAGGTGATGTACTACACACTGCTATCGGTGCTGGCGCTGACCATTGTGGCAGCACTGCAAACGGCGGGCATTATCTTGGTGATTTCTATGTTGGTCACACCAGGATCAATTGGCTATTTGCTGAGCGATCGCTTCGACTATATGCTGGCGATCGCCGTAGCAAGCAGCGTATTTTCCTGCGTGATGGGCACTTATTTGAGCTACCACTTCGACCTGTCGACGGGGGGCAGCATTGTTGTCCTGCTAACGCTGCTCTTTTTGGTTGCGATGGTATTAGCACCAAAGTACGGGATTTTGGCTCAAACCCTTAGAAAGCCTGTGCTTCCAAATAATGGTTAAGTTCGATACTCTTGAGCAGAGTCGATGGCGTCGCCATGTAAACTTGTGGTTTCTATGTGGTTTCTATAGTTTTGGTCAGATTGCGCACTCCACCCAGTGTCGCTGAAGTAGTTGGCGCAGAAGCAATAGGCAAGAACCATCACTCTAAAAAAAGACCCCCGCTGGCGCGAGGGATCTGATGTGAGAGGAGTGAATCTTGAGTTCAAACTTTCGAGGCGGTGCGATACTTTGGACGCAAAGCCTTTAGGGTAAGCGGGAGAAAAAATTAATCATCAATGGCGAAAGGCACAGCACAGTGAGCTGTAGAAGCGAAACAATCCACCAGCGAACGGTTTTATGAGGCATTGAGGATATCTCCATTGAGTTCTCCATGGATTTTTCCATCGATTTCTCTGAGGGTTGAAGTCGCTTAGCCTGCCTATAGGCTGCGCTTAAACGACGACTACCAGACCAAATCAGAGTGCGTTGCTTTTTCTGTGCTTGGAATTGAGGCTTCAAAATGGCATCACGTTGAAACAACAGCGGCGCGTTGAGGCAATTACCTATTCTGCCTTTCAGGTTTAACGCGCCAATTTAACTGACTAACTCCTCCAGATGGGCGATATTTAAGGGCCATAGTGGGTAGTTTTCCCAATCTTGATCGATTCTCTATCCTAAAAAGTAGGATTGGCCCATTCTTAAGTATTCCTTCAGCGATAAGATCGGCTAGCGTCTGTTTGGAGTCACTCTATGCCAGAGTCCGCGATTCAGCTAACCAACGCGGCCCGTCAACTTGTCATTACACCACCGCCCCAGGGAATTGTGCTGCGCGGTCGAATCAGGGTACCGGGCGATAAGTCTATTTCCCATCGAGCGCTGATGCTGGGCGCGATCGCGGCTGGCGAAACCCGCATCCAAGGACTGCTGCTGGGAGACGATCCGCGCAGCACCGCTCGCTGCTTTGAGCAAATGGGCGCAGTGATCTCTGATTTGGAGACCGAGTGGATAACCGTTCAGGGGCGTGGACAGGGAGAGCTAAAAGAGCCCACGGATATTCTCGATGCCGGGAACTCTGGCACAGCCATGCGGCTGATGCTGGGGCTACTGGCGGCGCAGCCAGAGTGTTTTTTTATAATGACCGGAGACGAATCTCTTAAAAATCGTCCTATGTCGCGAGTGGTGAGGCCACTGACCCAAATGGGCGCGCAGATTTGGGGCCGGCAGGGCAGCGCCCTAGCGCCTCTGGCGATTCAGGGCCGACGGTTAAAGCCGATTCACTACCGCTCGCCGGTGGCTTCAGCCCAGGTAAAATCCTGTATTTTGTTGGCGGGGCTAGGGACCGATGGCCCAACTACGGTGACAGAGCCTAGCCTATCTAGGGATCACAGTGAGCGGATGCTGCGCGCTTTTGGAGCCAATTTGACCGTTGAACCGGAGACTTGCAGCGTTACGGTCCACGGTCCTGCGACCTTAACTGGGCAGACGGTCATTGTCCCTGGAGATATCAGCTCAGCGGCTTTTTGGCTGGTTGCCGCCGCGATCGCCCCCGATTCCGAATTACTGATTGAAAATGTGGGCATCAATCCGACACGCACCGGCATTTTAGACGCGCTGTGGGCTATGAATGCCGATATTACGCTGGAAAATGAACGGCTAGTCACCGGAGAGCCTGTGGCCGATCTGCGGGTGCGCTTTAGTCAGCTCAAAGGCTGCTCCATCGGCGGTGATGTGATTCCCCGCATGGTAGACGAAGTGCCGATTTTAGCCGTGGCGGCTCTATTTGCCGACGGCACCACCAAAATTACTGATGCGGCTGAGCTGCGGGTCAAAGAAAGCGATCGCTTGGCGGTGATGGCTTCTCAACTGACTCAGCTGGGCGCGACCGTTACAGAGTATCCAGACGGTCTGGAAATTCAGGGCAGCGCCACACTTACAGGAGATAGCGTAGACAGCTTTACCGACCACCGAGTAGCGATGAGTTTGGCGATCGCGGCGCTACGGGCTAAGGGCACTACTACCATTAATCGGGCTGATGCTGCTGACGTCTCCTATCCCAACTTTGTGACCACCCTCCAGGCGGTTTGCCATACGGCATAGGGCTGCACTAAGGACACAGCAGGCTGCTAAAAAAAATTTGGCTGCTAGAAAATTTTGAACGCACATAACGGAACTTAAATATGACTGAGGCTGACTCAAAAACACTCAATGCCCAGCAGTACAAGCGCAGAATGGAGCAGCGCAAACAGATACAAGATCGACGTCTGGCTGAACGCACCGTGGAGAAAGGATTAGTGGTTGTACACACGGGCAGCGGCAAAGGCAAAACAACAGCCGCCCTGGGGATGGTGCTGCGCTCTTTAGGCCATGGTTTTCAAGTTGCCATCGTGCAATTTATCAAGGGGGCGTGGGAGCCTGCTGAAAAAAAGGTGCTGGAGCAGTGGTCAGAACAGCTGATTTTTCACGCCATGGGGGAAGGATTCACTTGGGAAACTCAGGATCGCGATCGCGATCGCGAAAAGGCCCAGGCCGCTTGGCAAAAAGCGCTGGAGTATATTGCCGATCCGAGCTACCGGCTGGTACTGCTCGATGAAGTCAATATTGCCCTAAAGCTGGGCTATCTCTCATCTCCGCAGGTTTTAGACGGACTGGCTCAAAAGCCCGACGATAGCCACGTCATTTTGACCGGCAGGGGAGCGCCTTCGGAGCTGATTGAGCGGGCCGACTTAGTTACTGAAATGACCTTAGTTAAGCATCCCTTTAGGACTCAAGGCGTCAAAGCTCAACCCGGTATTGAATTTTAATGGGGGGCACCTCAATCTCTACGGGGCAAACTCGTAGGGGGTGACCGCCAGTTGGCAGCCCTCAGCGTCATTTAGGGCGCGCTTTAGAGTGTTCACCTGTCGAAACCCTTCAGGGCCTTCTGCATTGAGGCTGTCGTTAAGGCTGCGGGCAAAGGACACCACGCAGGGATCTTTACTCTGCATTAGGGGAGACAGGGTCGTTTTGGCGGTCTCGATATCCCAGGCCGGAATTGCGGCGTGTAAATCCGTCCAGTGCTGCTGTTCTGTATAGGAGAGCTGCACAGGCGGATTGGCACGGAAAACGCGGGCCACCATCAAAAATCCTGCCAGCACAATGCCGGCTCCAATCAAAGCGCCGCAGCCCGCCTCAAAACTAATCGCCGAGGGCGATCGCCGAGGACGATTTTCTACCGAGGGCGCAGCGGCAGGAGCGTCTAAGCCGGCCGGCTCTGCCGCATAGGGTAGCTCATCGGCATTAGCGGGCGACATGTCTGTCTCTGTCTCTGTTTCATTGTCATTGTCAGGACTAATTTCAGGATTAGTTTCAGGGGCAACCCAGTCAGGAGCATTGGGATCAACTGGCGCAGGCATCTGCTCATAAAACTCCAGAATTTCCGCCATATGATCGACAAACCAGATTTGAATCCCCGCTTCTTTGAGTTTGGCCGCTGCCGCAAAGGCGTCCTCTTGATTAGCCTTAGGCGTAAGACCGGCGATAATTGGCTGACGATCGCTGTAGCGTTGGCGATATACCCAAAGCTGCCCGGCAGCACTGTGAAGCGCACTGCGAGTCAGATATCGCTTGCATTCAATCAGGTATAGGGAGGTTAGCAAATCAATTCGACCGCCATTTTCACACTGCACCTCTCGATAGACCGTATGCCCCTTGGCCTCCAAAAAAATTAAAAGAAACCGCTGTAAATCCCCCTCACTGGTAAAGTCCATAGCGGGCTCAGGCGCGGAAAATTCGGGTAGAGGCGGGGGTGAATCGGTCACGATAGCTGGCTCGTCAATGTTTGTACGCGCTGTAAGGTATAGCAATCCGTCGAAAGGTTCGGCCAGGGTTGCCGGTCAGATTGATTCTGCGTCAACGACTCCGGCGATACCCGGTGCGATGAGCAATCTGACCAAAGGTATAAGTGTAAAAGGCGTTGCCCGAACTGCGTCGGCCTAAAGACAAAAGTTTCAGATTTCAAGTTTCGATTGGTTAGAGGTTGCTCAGAGCCTGTAGGCGGTTAGCTGGTCATCTGGCTTAGCGATGATTCGCTTCGAAACTGCGCAGCACTCGAACCACATTGTCGCCAATGGCGTCGATGGCGTAGCCGCCTTCTAAGGTAAACAGGGTTGGACATTTGAGCGTGGCGATCGCAGCTCCCATCGCCTCAAAATCTAATGCTTGCAGTTGGAACCGGGAAATGGGATCGCCCGCAAAAGTATCTACCCCCAGAGAAACCACCAGCGCATCGGGAGCAAACAGACGAATTTGAGTCAAAGCCGTGGTCAACGCTTCACGATACTCCGTCCAGCTTGTGCCCCAGGAGAGGGGATAGTTGAAGGTGTAGCCTGCCCCTGCTCCGGTTCCAGTTTCGTCCGCGTATCCAGAAAAGTAGGGATAGTCTTGCTTAGGGTCAGCGTGGATGGAAACCATCAGTACATCGGCTCGGTTGTAAAAAATGGCCTGGGTGCCATTGCCGTGGTGGTAGTCTACATCAAGAATGGCAGCGCGCTTCGCGCCACCGTCGAGAAAAGCCTGGGCTGCGATTCCAGCATTATTCAAAAAGCAGTACCCTCCAAAAAAATCTGCTCCCGCATGATGACCCGGCGGACGGCAAAGGGCAAAGGCGCTGCGATCGCCTGTTTGAATCCGCTGCTGAGCCGACAGCACCACGTTTGCCGCGGCGGTAATAGCTTGCCATGTCCCCGCGGTGATTGGCGTTCCCGCATCAAAAGAGTAATAGCCCAGCTTGCCGTCGATGGCATCAGGGACGCGATCGCATCCCAATGTCCGCACCACCCAGTTCAGCGGCAGCGCGTCCTGATCAGTCCCGTGTTCTGCTGCCCACTCGTCCCAAGCCCCCTGAAGAAAAGCAACATAGTCTGAGCGGTGAACCCGCAAAATCGGCCCTAGCCCAAAGTCACTCGGCCTCACAACTGACGCCGGCTGCCACCGCTGAATCGCGCTGAGCACTGTTTCTGCCCGCAGCGGAATTTCTACCGGGGGCATCAGTTTACCGTCCATTAGCTCAGCACGAGCCTGCTGGTGATAGTGCCGATCGCTGTAAACCGTAATCATGACGCTACGGGTCGTAAACGCTAATCGTCATCTACGGGCATATCGTCTTCCTCGTCGCCTGGGGCTGCTGCACCGGGCAGAGCACCAATTTGCAGCTTCTCGCGCACCAAAGCTTCAACCGTTTCTGCTACGTCAGGGTAATCTTGCAGATATTGAATAGTATTATCTCGCCCCTGGCCGACGTTGCTGCCATCGTAGCTGTACCATGCCCCTTTTCGCAGAATAATGCCCGTCAGCTCAGCGAGATCTAGCAGACAGCCCAGAGTAGAAATACCCTGACCAAAGAGAACGTCAAACTCTGCAATGCGAAATGGCGGCGCGACTTTATTTTTAGCGACTTTGACTTTGGCTCGAATCCCATACTGGTCGTTGCCTTTTTTAAGGGTTTGAATCCGGCGAATATCCAAACGCACCGACGCATAGAACTTCAGCGCATTGCCCCCTGTTGTGGTTTCAGGGTTGCCGTACATTACCCCAATTTTTTGCCGAAGCTGATTGAGAAAGACGACGGTGCATTGGGATTTGCCAATATTGCCCGTAATTTTTCGCAGGGCCTGGCTCATCAGACGGGCCTGCAGACCAACATGAGCATCGCCCATTTCTCCTTCTATCTCGGCTCGGGGCGTCAGCGCAGCCACAGAGTCCACCACAATAATGTCAATGGCGGCAGAACGCACCAGCTGATCGACAATTTCTAACCCCATTTCTCCCGTGTCGGGTTGAGAAACCAGCAGATTGTCAATATCGACCCCCAGGGCAGCCGCATAAATTGGATCAAGGGCATGTTCTGCATCTACAAATGCTGCTGTGCCGCCCGATTTTTGTACTTCGGCAACGGCGTGGAGTGCAACGGTGGTCTTACCCGAACTTTCTGGTCCATAAATTTCAATGACGCGACCCTTGGGCAATCCACCGCCCATCGCCAAATCTAGCGTTAGCGCACCTGTGGGAATGGTTGCAATCTGCATCCGGCTTGCTTCACCCAGCCGGATAATGGAGCCTTTGCCAAAATTACGTTCAATCTGTCCTAGGACAGTCTTTAGGGCCTTCTGTTTTTCTGTGGTGTCGGCGGTTGCCATATCAGTTACTCCCATACGCCAGTGCAGTGAAGAAAAAGAGACGGACTCCGATAGCTATGCCCCAACTCCCAAGAATCGGGTGGGAATTCGTCCAATAATCAATTAGTATAGTACTTATGAACTAAAATGAAAATGAATCAAAACACTTTGGCTTAAAGTGCCTATGGCCAGTATCTATACAGCAGCTGTGCTGCGCCAAATTAATCCTTGTAGCGGGTTGCTTAAGCAGTTGTAATTAACCGTGAGGTTTAAACAAACTTTCCTAGATTAATGGGTTAGAGGCTGAAGAAGGTATACATAGGCGGTGCGACTCAGCAGTGTGGGCCCATAGCAGCCCACGAAACGGTTTGGGCCGGGCTGCAAAGTCGAGATTGCTTAAATGTTGATGTCGCGCCATTACTCAGTGCTCCAAGCAGTCTGATTAAAGCAACGGTAGCAGCGCGGCTGGTTAGAAGAGGATTGAAAGCTATGGGCAAACTAATTGAGATTGCCACGTTTCCAGGGTGGATTGTGGCAGTGTGCGATCGCTCTGGAGATTACTCTGGCAATAGCTCCAGAAAAGGCTATCGCTGCTGGGTAGTGACGCCAGAGCTAAAAGTGTTGGATGATGGCGAAACCTATGCCTCTAGCGAAGCCGCCATGGCCGCCGGGCGATATCTTGTGGAGCTGTCCCTGGAGCTAGAGTTTGGCAATGACGGAAATGCAGGCTAATGCTACCGTGACCCAGAGGCTAGCCAGAGATTCACTGGGCAGAGATAGAGCCGGGTGTTTGCTCAGATGCTAACTCAAAATCTGCTAGACCCCACCGGGTTCTATTGAGATCAATTTGTCTTGCCTTGCCAATATTGATGACGCACAAAGGGCAGTTCAACCACTGTTGCGGCAGTTTCTCCGATTTGCACCGTCAAACCTGCACCCCCTGCTTTGGTGCGAAGGTAGGCCAGGCCACGCCAGTCTGCTGGGGTTTTAATCCCGCTGGTCACTCGCCCAACTTTCTGACCGTTTAGGGTAATTGGGCTGTTAGCCATCAGTGAGCGATCGCTCTTAAGCCCCCAGAGCCGCTGCCTAACACCTTTGTATGTATTAAGCCGGGCAATGATTTCTTGGCCGATGTAGCAGCCCTTAGTAAACGAGATGGTCTGCCAAAGCCCTGCTTCTAAGGGGTTGTAGTCTTCAGTCAGCTCCTGGCCGGGCATCGGCCTACCCTGCTCGATCCGCAGCCATTCCCACACGGTTTCGCCAGCGGGAACGGCCCCTGCTTCGGTTAGGCACTGCCACAGAGATTGCCCCACATCTGCTGGCCCGATCACGGTGAATCCGGGTAAAGCCAAGCCAGTTTCTGCTGACACGGTGAGCTCCACGCCGTTAAACGCAATGTTGCGGTGCTGATTAGATTCCGATGCGATCGCCCCCCAGCCCAGTGCTTCTAGACAGCTTTGAGCCTGCGGCCCAACAGCGGTAAAAGCGATGGTTTTATCCGTTAAATCAATCAACTTGACCTTATCGGCAAAGAAGATATAGCGATCCATCCAGCTTATCAGCGGCTGGGCCTGACTAGGAGAGGTCAGCAGCAGCACGCCATCGGCTTGAACATAAGCGCTGACTAAATCCAGCGTTTTGGCCGTGGAGGTGACAAAAACGGTTTCACAATAATCGCCCGGCTGACGAGACTGAAAATCGTAAGTGGTTTGATTATGGAGGAACCGCAAGCGATCGTCATCACTCACTCGGATTCGCCCCCAGTGACTCCGATCAAACAGACTGACCCCTGAGCGCGCTGCTTGATAGGCTGCTTCATCATTGTCGAAGCTCGGCAAAATAGCGCGATCGCTGCGCTGAGTTGGCGTTATATCTTGAGATTGGCCAACTTCTTCAGCAACTTCTCTTGGGGCCTGGGTCATTGTTTTTGTCCAGCAGTTCACCCCATCTAGTTTGCAACTTTTTCGGTCGAAGGTTCAAATTTG
>JBCDFX010000063.1:0-13288 GCA_039177155.1 Cyanobacteria bacterium P01_H01_bin.119 | reverse complement strand
GGCGCGCAGTTTGTTCACCCCTGACCGGGCGGGATTTTTTCGCACAACGCTAACCGAAATTTTTGGACTCTTTTTGAGCGTCCTAATCGCCTTAGAAATTTTAGAGAATATTACCGCCTACATTCGCAAACACGTGGTGCAGGTTGAGCTAGTGATTGCCACTGCCCTGACGGCTGTGGGCCGAAAGCTAATTATTTTAGATTTAGAGAAAGTATCTGGCGTTAGCCTGATCGGACTGGCGATCGCGATTTTTGCCCTGTCTATTAGCTATTGGATTGTCCGCACCAGTCACCGAAACAAAAACAGTCAGTATTAAGCACGGCTAATCCAAGTTGCTTTACATCTGTCTCAAACCGACGATGCGTATATTTACTGATTGCCTTTAGTTTCGTTAACCAAAAGATAAATAGTCAGCTTTGCTGGGGGCAAATCTGTCACTTTAAGTCACAATCCTAGCTAAGAGCAGGATTGGGCCCATGGCAAATATTCTCATTGTTGATGATCAAACCAGTGCGCGTGAGCTAATCGCAGATACTCTAATCAGAGAAGGTTTTGATGTACAGCAGGCCGCCAGCGGCAAAATTGCGATCGAAATTGCAGCCCACCAACCGCCCGACCTAATCATCTGCGATATTGGTATGCCGGGGCTCAGCGGCTACGACGTCCTGACTACCCTGCGCCAGCATGCTGCAACCTCCCTAATTCCGTTTATTTTTCTAACGGCCTGTGACGATGCCCAGTCTTTGCGCCGGGGAATGGCGATGGGGGCGGACGATTATTTGGTGAAACCGTTTACGGCTAAGGATCTAATTCAAACGATTAACGCCAGAATCAAGCGCCAAACTCAGGTTCAGGCCGCTTCGGAAGCGAAACTTTCCACTCTGAGACACTCCCTTACCCTAGCTTTTCCCCACGAGCTGAAAACCCCTTTGCACGGCATTCATGGCTTTGCTCAACTGCTTAAGCTGGGCGCGATCGCCAACGACCCAGACAAGGTCAGAGACATTGCAACCCAAATCCTGACATCAGCGGAACGACTAGAGGGACTGATTGAAAACTTTTTGCTCTACGGAGAGCTAACCCAGATCTTGCCGGGCTCAACTCGTATGGCTACGCTGCAATCGGTTGACGCCATATCATTAGCCAGCTTACTTAAAGACATTCTTAAGCGCAAAGCAGAGCAATATAACCACCGCAATACATATCAGCTTCATCTGCCTGCAAAACTCATCTTTATCGGGAGCTATTTTGTCGTCTCTAAAATTGCGGAAGAAGTGATCGACAACGGGTTTAAATTTTCAGATCCCAGTACTCCAATTGTAATTAGCGCAACGGTGACCCGTTCTGCCCCGTCCGACTCAGACCAGCTTACGTTGGAAGTGACCAATCAAGGGCGGGGAATGACGCCGTCTGAAATTGACGCCATTGGCGCATACCGCCAGTTTCACCGAGAGCTATACGAGCAGCAGGGCATGGGGCTGGGGTTGGCAATCGTTAATCGCCTGGTAGAACTCCAGGGCGGTAGGCTGCAAATCTCCAGCGCCCCAGGACAGCTTTCGGTCAGAATCAATTTGCCCCAGAGAGCCCTGCGGCAGGCTGTCAGCACAGAAGACGCCTAGCTCCACAGCCATAGGTTACTGAAAATCACAGCCGTTACTGAAAATTAAGGATAAGGCGATAATAGAGGGCACTGTGGATCTCCCCTATGCCTTAACAGCAGCCCTATGCCTTAACAGCAGCGGCTTTGAATCGACACGGAAGCAAGAGGTTTACAGCAGTCGTTAGTCCGGTTAGGACAAGACTGCGAGTCAGATTGCTTATAGAATCGGCACTCTAGAGTTATTCAGTGCCGTGAGCAATCTGGCCAACGCGATAAGTGGTGACAAATAATGGCTCAATTTGGCCCTGTATCTGGCTCTATATCTGGCTCTACATTTGGCCCTGGGGCGATTTCTGCCTTAGATGTTGTTGTAATTGGTTCGGGTGCCGCCGGGCTTTATGCAGCGCTGATGCTGCCTGAGCACTTGCGGATTGGCATTGTCACCAAAGATCGCCTGCAAACTGGGTCAAGCAGTTGGGCCCAGGGAGGAATTGCAGCGGCGATTGATCCCAAAGATTCACCCCAATTTCATTTAGAAGATACGCTCAGTGCTGGAGCAGGCCTTTGCGATCGCGGCGCAGTTAATCTTTTGGTAAATGAGGCCGCTATGGCAATCGAGTCGCTGCTGGCGTTGGGGGTTGCCTTTGACCGAAAAGATGGGATTTTGGCCAAAACTCTGGAAGCGGCCCACTCCCATCCCAGGGTGCTGCACTCTGCTGACACCACCGGGCGTGCCATTGTCGATATTCTTGTGGCTCAGGTGCAAAAGCGCACCAATATTCAAATTTTTACGGAAACCTTAGAGATCGCGCTCTGGCAGCACCCGACAACTAGGCGTTGTCAGGGGGTCGCGCTGCTCGATCAGGGCCGGGTGCAGTGGGTAAGAGCGGCGGCAGTGGTACTGGCAACGGGGGGCGGAGGTCAGATCTATGCCCAAACAACTAATCCAGCCGTAAGCACAGGAGATGGGGTTGCGATCGCCCATCGCAGCGGTGCCATCTTAAGGGATTTGGAGTTCTTTCAGTTTCACCCAACCGCGTTGACCGTGCCGGGGGCACCTCGGTTTTTGATTAGCGAGGCCGTACGCGGAGAGGGAGCGCATCTAGTTGATCAAACAGGCGATCGCTTTGCCTTCAGCTACCACCCAGACGGTGAATTGGCCCCTCGGGATGTCGTTAGCCGCGCCATTTTTAGCCACCTACAAAATACTGCGGCAGATCCGGCTAATGCCCACGTCTATCTCGATTTATCGCCCATTGCTCCTGACAAGATTCGCTATCGATTTCCCAAAATTATTCAGGTCTGTCAGCGCTGGGGCATTGACGTGTTTCAACAGCGGATTCCGGTTGCGCCAGCCGCCCACTACTGGATGGGTGGCATCGCAGTCGATCTCAGCAGCCAAACCTCAATTCCGGGCCTATACGCCATCGGCGAGACGGCTAGCACGGGGGTTCACGGCGCTAATCGCCTAGCCAGCAATTCTCTGCTGGAGTGTCTGGTCTTTGCCAGGCAGTTGGCCAAAATGCAGCTTTCCGACTCCCCTGTGGCTAAAGCCAAGGAACAATCTGCCCTGCTGCATCAGCCCAAACCATGCTGGTCAGAAGAAGTTCAGCGATTTAAGGCCATTCGCCAAGCCGTGCCAAAACACGTTTGGCAAACCGCAGGCGTCTACCGCTCCCGCAGTACCCTAAAACAGGGATTAGCCGATTTGCAAGCCTGGCAGTCAGAGGTGGCTCAATTTGATTTAACTCGCTGCCTTAGACAGTTAAGTCCTGGGCAGCCCGTTCAGTTTGACCCGGCCATTGCCCCTAGCGAATTAATCACCGCTGTTGAAACCCTAAATCTGTTAGAGGTGAGTGCTCTCATGCTGAAGAGCGCCGCATTCCGTGAAGAGAGCCGGGGGGGGCATTTTCGGGTAGATTTTCCCAAGCCTGACCCCCAGTGGCACTGTCATACCCTAATCGAAGGCGATCGCATCACAATTGCAAAGGTGCAGAGCTAGACGGCATACAAACCGACTGCTAGGGCGCGTCATCAATTAAACCAGGATGTTTCCGGTATAAGCATTACCGCACCCGCCCCGCACAACAAACTAGGGGCTGAAACGTATTCCGCATAAAGACTTGACCGCTAAATGATGACAGCCCCTAGATAACTCGATCCAGCAGCAGTGAGCCAGCGATCGCAAATAGGGTAATAGAGGCCGCAATTACAGGATCTTGTCCCATGCTTACTGCGATAGAGGTCACCACACCTGCACCCAGACCAGCCATCACCGCTGCCCCAAGCCAATCTGTCCGAGAGTTTTTGTTATACATCAGCGCTTTAAAACGTACCTGAAATAAATAGAACTAAATGGAAGCTATCATGCTCGGCTGATGTATCTATCAATACAATTAGAAACCGCAAATAAACTTCTAAAATTGCAATATTTCGACATATAGCAAGACGATTAGAATGAGGCTGCGAGTCAGATTGCGTCTGCGCCAATGACTCTAGTGATATTGGGTGTGGTGAGTGATCTGGCCAAAACTATCAAAGGCGAAGATCGGGATAAGACGACGGTTGGGGGCTTCGTTGTTAAGGAGTGCCTGGGGAAATGTCGCTTTCCCCAGACCCCATCGACCAGGACGAACCGCCGTCGGATCTCGCGGAAAGGGTGGTCTGTTGGTGAGAGAATGGCCCCAAACCCAGTCGCTAAAAAAGTTGTATCTGGGGTTAACTGTACAAGTCTCGTCTGCTCGACTGACTCTCAAGCAGCTTACCAAAGCTAGGCTTTGACCGGTTGTTCTCCTAAAACGGCGGTTGCGTTGGCCTCCCGGAACATATGGTTGGCCCACTGCTGAACGTCGTAGCGGCGGATGGCCTTATTTAGGCGAGTCATTCGCTTTTCCTGCTCTTCGGGAGACATATCCAGCGCCATATCGATGCACTCGTCCATGCGTTTGTCGGAGTAGGGATTGGTTAGTAATGCATCCGGCAGCTCAACGGCCGAGCCCGCGAACTCTGAGAGAATCACAGCCCCGTCTTTACCCTGGTGAGCTGCGATGTACTCCTTGGCAACCAAATTGAGGCCATCCCGTAGCGGGCAGATCCAGGCGACGTCGGCGGCTTTATAGAAGGCCATTAAATCTCCGAAAGGAATCGGCTCGGTAAATAGCAGAATGGGTGTCCAGTTGAGCTTGGAAAAACGGCCATTAATCCGGCCTACGAGTTGCTCAATCTGGCTTTGGGCCGTGCGATAGACGCGCATTCCAGAGGCGGCCTTAACCGCTGTCAAAATTAGGTTGACCTTGCCCTGGCGCTCCGGCTGGCGCTCTAGCAGACGCTCGTAGCAGAGCAGCATCTCCTTTGCACCCTTAACGTAGTCCACCCGGCCGGCGGAGATAATCAGTTTTTTGTCACCCAAATCTTCGCGGATTTGAGCAATGCGATCTTGCACTTCAGGCCGGTTGACGACGCTGACAATATAGTCGGGGCTGGTGCCAACCGGAAAGGCATCTAGGTTAATTAGGCGATCTTTGTAGCGCAGTTGAGTGACAATTTCTGGCTCTGCAAGGGCAGTGCCTACTGGGGTAAATGATTCAGGCACAGGAACCTTGCTGGTAATTTCGATCTCGCGACAGCTACGGGCGGCAGACACAAAGTTTTGCACATAGCGAGGGATATGGAATCCGCAGAGGTCGCAGCACAGCAGGCTATCAACAATAGCGTCTCGCCAGTGCAAGATATTGAACACGTCTGCGGCGGGAAACGGCGTGTGGTGGAAAAAGGCAATTTTTACATCGGGCATTTTCTGCCGGATGTAAAAAGGCGTCAGCCACAGGTTATAGTCGTGAATCCAAATCAACGCATCTTCAGCGGCATCTTCACAGGCGGCTTCGGCAAAAAGACGATTGATATTTTGAAAGTTTTCCCAATCGGAACTTTCGTAGGTGAAATGTTCAGGAAAAGAGTGCAGAATCGGCCAAAAGGCTTCTTTAGAAGTGATGTGGTAAAAGTTTTTGACCTGATCGGCGTTTAGGGGAATGCGGCGGACGACGCAGCTCTCGCTGCCTCCATCCATGGTGACGCGCTCTTCAAAGTTAGCTTGCTGCTTGTTGGTGACCTGTTTCCACGCAACCCAGGTACTCTGTTCGGCGTTAGCAAAAAAATTTTTCAGGGTAGGAACAATGCCGTTAGGGCTTTTTTTCTCGCGGTAGTAAATCTTGCCGTTTTCTTTAACTTCGTCGTAGGGCTCTCTGTGATAAAGGATAACTAGGGAAGATTTCATGCCGTGACCTCCTAGATCTGCATCTCAGCGTATGGGTTGCTGTCCCTCCCATCATCGAAGGGATGACCCCTTCCGTCAAACCGACTTGTTCAACCGTAAGGCAGATATTTGGTTTGAGCGCTGCGATCGCCTGCCCTCTGCCTGTGGTATTGCTAAAGCTGGGCCTGACGCTGAAGGGTTGATAAAGATAGACTTTCTCGATGCCAAAGCTCCCTATCCCTATCTTTTGACAGGTTGCAACTCTATAATTTAAACAGACAAATTTCTCGGCTAACGTTGCAAATTTGCTGAGCCAGATGACTCTCCCATCAGTTCAGGGCTCGATCTCAAGCCTGATTGCAGTCAAGGCGAAGCGGTTTGTTTAACGTAGTGCTGGGTTGCGGCATGGAAAGCCGGAAATTGGGAAAGCCGAAAGTTTCAATATCGCCATTTTCAAACCTATTTGTACTGTCCATCGCTGTAAAGGGAAGGCTCAATCACTGTGGTCGCTAAGACTTTGCCAACAGTCCAACTTGTTGAAGATGAAACCCATGCCTTGATTAACTGGGCCAAGGGAATTTGGGATTCAGAAGATACCTATTTTTCCAAGGGGCAAAAACTGGCAAAACGACTAGGGGCACACTATCGTCGCGATGGACTGGCCGAGTTTGGGTTTTGGACACCGGAGCTTGCAGGGGATGTGATTCAGTCTGAGCGACAGCTGGACCTAGAGGTGTTTACCCCCCTAACGCCCATCAATTTTCGAGAGCCGGAGCAGCAGATTAAGTTTAAGCGCGATCGCGTCCCTGTGATTCAGCGGGGCGAGTTTGTTTGGGGCGTTGTGGCTGGCCTGCGACCAGGCAACCGCGATCGCGCCGGATGTTTTTACTGGCTGCGCTACATTGATCCAGACGGACGGCTATATTACCTGCGCGATCCCCTGGCCTACTCTCTGCCCTATGGTGTGTTTGCCCCGGCAGAGCTGTATGACGTGCGGCGGCTCCAGCGCTCCCGCAGCGATATGGCATTCTTTCGTCGCCGCTGCGCCCCCGCTTCTAATCCGGATGCTCCTGTTCCTCGCGTGATCGACCCGGTCAATATTTTGCAAATTCACGTCAAAACTGCCTCCCCGGAGGGCACCATCGAGGGGCTAACGCGCATCTTCAAAGCGATTTCTGACAAGCTTAAGGACAATCAGCCCCTGACGGCTTTTGAGCAGTGCTATACGGGCTACGACGCGGTGCAGCTTTTGCCCGTTGAACCCACCATCGAATATCGCCGGGAAGACACCAATATTGACCACGCCTTTTTTGCCGTAAAGTACCCGGCAGAGTCGGTCAAACTGCAAGAGAGAGAGATTATCGACCCCACCGCTGACGAGCAGACCAGCACCACGGTTGAGGCGATTTTGCGCCAGCCCAACACCGATAACTGGGGTTACGATGTGCCCATTCTCGGCTCTTCATGTACCAATCCAGCCGTGCTGGGCAGTCTCCGCCCAGACGAGATGATTGAGTTTGTTGCCACCCTGCATAACTTTTCGGCAGGGCCAATCAAGCTGATTTACGATCTGGTGTACGGCCATGCAGACAATCAGTCTCTGGAACTGCTGACCCACCAGTTCCTGAAAGGGCCCAATATGTATGGCCAAGACTTAAACCATCAATCCCCCCAGGTGCGGGCCATTTTGCTGGAGATGCAGCGCCGCAAGATTAACACTGGGGCTGACGGTATTCGGGTAGATGGCGGGCAGGACTTTCGCTTTTTTAATCCCCTCTCTGGGCGGGTGGAGCAAGACGACGCCTATCTGCTCGCCATGAGCGATGTGGTGCAGAATATCAACGGCTGCCGGCGGCTGATGTTTACTATTTTTGAGGACGGCCGGCCCTGGCCTCAGCCTGGCTGGGAAGAAAAATCTACCTACCGCGAGCTAATTGATCTCCAGCCTGCATCCTATCAGTGGGGGCCGCTGATTTTTGCCCACAATACCCCTACCCTCAAAGGCTTTTGGGACCGCAAGTGGCGACGGGTGTGCGAAGTCATTTTCCAAGGCGATCACTGGATTACGGGCTGCGGCAACCACGATACGGTGCGCCGAGGTAATCAAATTGAGCCAAACCAGCTTATCAACTGGAACTTGGGCAGCACCCTGCCTGGAGTTTTAACCAAGGCTTACAACAATGAGGCGACCCAAATCTGGGTGCACGGGTTTAGTCCGGGCTTGCCGATGGACTTTCTCAACGCGCTGATTGGCACACCCTGGGGCTTTTTCCGCAATACGGACGATCGCTACGGGGTGAAAGTGGTGGCTGAGGAGGTGGGATTTTTAGACTGGCAAATTGAGCCGGAAATGTATGACGAAAAAGATGCCTTTCCCCGTCTCAAAAGTCTGGGGTTTGATGATTTTGATCGTCTTCGGGACTTTGCCAAGGCGCTGCAAGAGGCCATGGTAGAGACAGACTATAATCTTCAGGCCGTTGCAGAAATCTGCCAGCACTGCCTGGGCGCCAATGAAGATGGTGAAGTGTGTGAAGTGCCCCATATGGGGGAGCTCAATGAGCCCAATTTACCGCTCTTTTTGGCCACCCTAGATGTGCCTAAACTTAAAGCGTTTGCCATGGCCTTTATGGAAGATGGTCACGACATGTGCAACGTGGGCCGCTACACCGGGCGGGTGAAGCCTGCAATCGCAGGCTATGGACATCGCCTGCGGGAGTTTCGGCGGCAGCGGCCTTGGCTGCGAAATAATCTCACCGGGCGCGATCGCTTTAACCGCATCAGCGACGACGAGCGCACCATTTTTTACGGCATTCGTCTTAATCCCGGCCAAAGCAACGACACAGACGATCAGGTGGTGGTCATCGCTCATATGGGCGGCGCGCCAATGAAAGTCACCCTCGGCGACTGGCTCCAGCTTGATATGAAGGATTGGACCGTGGCGATCGCGACCCCTGATCTTGATCCGACAACGGACTTGAAAGATCTAAGAGCATTTGAGCTTAGAGACGGTCAGGGCATTTTATTAATTCCACAGGATCCAGACGCAGTCGCCCCGCCCCCGATTGAACAGACCCAGACTGAACAGATCCAGACTAAACAGATCCAAATTGAACAGGCCCAGCAGCCGAAGAGTCGGCATGTAGAGAGTGAGGCGATCGCCGGCAACGGTGCATCGACTCCAGCCAAGACCGACAAAAAGCCTCGTCGTCGTGCACCAAAGACGCAGCCCAAGCACGATGGGCAAGTGGACTAAAGCTGCGCGGGAACGGCTTGTACGGATTCAGCGTCAACAGCTACAGCAGTGGTCTGTTTGGTTACGGCAGGGTTGTAAGCCTGTCGGCTAAGGGCTGCCATCGGTTGGCTTTTAACTCGTTGTGGCAATGGTTGCCGCTCCTAGCTGAATAATTAGAGCGGGCGTGTTGATGACGTGCTGCATCAGGCTTTGGCGGTTAGCCGATGACACGTCCTAAAGCGGTACTATGGAGAGTAGTTATTTTTTTAACCTTGGAGAACGCTATCAATGCTAACGCTTAAGATTGTGGTTTATATTGTGGTGGCCTTTTTCGTCGGGCTATTTATCTTTGGATTCCTGAGCGGAGACCCTGCCCGTAACCCTGGCCGTCAAGACTTTGAATAATCGCCTAGCGGGTTCCCGATGCCGATTTACGTTCGTATATGCCCTATCCGGTGATTCCGCCTGATTTGCCCCCCGTTGTTCAAGCTGTCGAGCTTGAAGCGGCTCAGGTTTTGCCCGTCACCGATAGTGAACTTGCCGATCGCGCTTTGGACGGCCCATCAGAGTCTAGGGCGATCGCCCCTGCTGCTCCGCAGCGACTACCTGGTGGCTTGCAGCCCGATCAGTCAGCCGCCGTGCAGTTTTCCAGCACCGGCGCACCGCGGCTGACCACCCAGCCTTTGCCTGTCACTCAGGCTGAGACTTTGCTGCAGCCTACTGATTCATCTGTGTCTGCGTCCCCGGTTTTTACTCGGGCATCCCTTTCTTTGAGCGCTCTGGCGACGGGTTTGGCAACGGAAGATTCAACAGTGCTGCCCGCTGCGATCGCCCCCAGCCGCGAGCTTGCTTCTCGCCCTGACCCGCTGGCGTCGCTAATGTCACAGCAGCCTGCTCAGCCCAATCTCACCCCGGCATCGCGGGGATGGGTAGACGGGGGTGTGCGCGCTGCCGGGGTTGACGCCGAGGCTTCCTCGTCCGATCAGCCGATGGACTCCCAAGATGAGGCAGCAGACGAGGCTTCTCCCCCCGTTCAACTGTCGGCTAATCGCCAGATATATGACCAAAACCGGCAGATTGTAAACGCCACTGGGGACGTGCTGCTGCGCTCTGGCGACGGCATACTCAATGCCGATCAGCTCTGGCTCAATTTACCCAACCGGATTGCCGTTGCAGAGGGGAATGTAGCGGTGAATCGGGGTGGACAAGTGATTCGGGGCGATCGCGCTGAATACAACCTGCTCCAGGAAACCGGCATGATCTTTGGGGCTAGGGGTGAGGTATTCTTGCCGACCCTAACCGATGATTTTTCCCGTGCTCCATCTAACGATTTGGCGGCCCAAGCGACGATTCCCCTCAGCGATCGGGTTCTATCCAACCAGCCCTTAACCGATGTTACCAATCCCAGCAATATTACCGGTGGATTGGGCACAGCCCCTTCAACGGAATCGGGCAGTATTCGCCGTCTCCGATTTGAAGCCACCAGCCTTCAGCTTACCGCCAACGGCTGGGAAGCAGTCGATATTCGCCTGACAAATGACCCGTTCTCGCCCCCAGAGCTAGAATTTCGCGCCGACCGGGCTCAACTGGTTAACCTATCTCCAGAGGAGGACGAGCTTAGGCTCTCCCGCAGCCAGGCCGTGTTTGACCAAAGCGTGTTTATTGGTTTACCTTTCAACCGCCTTGTACTGCGTCGGGGTGAAATTGACTCTGACGAGCTTAATCCGCTGCCGACCGGGGTTGGCTTTGACGATCGCGATCGCGGCGGACTCTTTATCGAACGCAGCTTTAATATCCCGACAGAGGAAAACCTCAGCCTGCGTCTTGCGCCCCAGTTCCTTGTGTCAAGGTTTCTCAGCGATCCTAGCTTTTCCGATCTGTCTTACTACGGCATTGTCGGCGAATTTTCAGGACGCTTTGGTCCCCGCACCACTGTCAGAGCGACCGCTAGCCTGCCGGGACTAGAGCCCGACGATATCGGCAACCGGCTGCGGGCCAGCATTAGAGGGCAGCAGCTAATCGGCACCCATACGCTGGCGCTGGAGTACTCCTATCGAAATCGGCTGTTCAATGGTTCACTAGGCTTTCAGGATGTTCAAAGCTCTGTTGGAGCGGTCTTAACCTCCCCCGTTTTTGAAATTGGCAATACGGGCATCAACATAAGCTATCAGCTCGGCGGGCAGTATATTACCGCCGAAACCGATGTTGTCAACCTGCTGACCCTCAACCGTCCCAACGATTTAGTCAGCTTGGGTCGCTTCCAGGGCAGCCTATTTTTGAGTCGGGGATTTATCCTCTGGGAGGGAGAAGGGCTGCCGCCAACGCCAGAGCAGGGCCTTCGCTACAGTCCTCGTCCTGTGGTGCCTTTCTTTGGACTGTCTCTAGGCCTGCGCGGGGTAGGCACTTACTACACCAATCGACGCTTTCAAGAAGTCGTCACAGGTACCGTTGGCATCAGCGGCCAGTTTGGCAATTTTTCCCGACAAACTTTTGACTACACTCGCTTCAATCTATCGATTTCCCAGGATTTTGTTGGTGGGCAGGAATCACCCTTTCTGTTCGATCGAAATGTAGACAATACGGTGCTGTCTGGGGGCATTGTTCAGCAAATTTATGGCCCGGTACGGGCAGGATTTCAGACCTCTATCAACCTCAGCACCGGCGCGCAGATCAACACCGACTATATTTTGGAGTACAGCCGCCGGACGTACGGATTTATTTTGCGCTATAACGCGGTTCAAGGACTGGGGTTTGTCGGCTTCCGCCTAAGCGATTTTGACTGGTCGGGCAATCCCGACAGCTTTGGTGCCGGGGTACGTCCGGTCAGTGGCGGTGTGATTCAGTAAAACGATGGCTCAGTTTTGGTGGATGACAGGATTTTTCTTTCCGGCAGGGGCTGGTTTGCTGATCCAAGGTCTGCTGGCCCAGACTTGGGACAGTCGCTTAATCGGGCTGGCGGCGGTGGTGCTTTGCGCGGAGCAGGGCCGTATGGCAGCGGTCGATCTCAACAATATCACTGCGTTAAGGCGCCAAACTGTAGATGTGAGGCTCGATCGCTTTCAGTGGGTCATGATATCGACAATTGTGGTTGAGCTGGTGGGGTTTTACGTCGCGCTAGTCTGGCTAGGCTGGGGAGCGCTGATTGTTTTAGCGAGTCAAGTTTGGTTTCATAGCTTGGTCAAAGTTGAGCTACAGCCCCAAAAAGACCCGCCTTACTATGGCCGAGCGATCGCCCAGCGCCTGCCTGTTTTGATGGCCGACGGCATTGCGTTGATGTTAATCGGGCTTTGGATGGTGCGGATTATGCCTCTGGTAGCTGCGATCGCGCTGTTTACAATTGTCGCTCTCTACGGCGTGGTGAAATATAGCCCGGCTATTAGCCTCAGCAGAGATCCAGGCTGATAGCTATAAACAGTCAGCAGCAGGACTTAACGCCTTTTTGGATCTTTTTCGGCTGATAAATTGAGTCAGTGTGCTGCGGTATGAAAGAAGACAGGTTTCTAAGCTGCGATCGCCTATAGTTGCGGTCGAGCCTGGTGCATTAGCCACTGCACCAGAGACTGCTTCAGCGTACTGTTGACCGCGATCGCCGTGAAACACTATTCTTCTCAACGGATTGTCACGGGGCTTGTGTCCTTTTTGCTGACCGTGATTGTGGCCGTGTTCGGCTATGTTTTGGCAGGCTGGACACTGCTAGATGCGATCTACATGGTGGTGATCACCATCTTTGGCGTCGGCTACGGCGAGGTTAAGCCGCTGGAGAGTCCGGCTCTGAGAGTGTTTACGATTCTCGTTATTGTGGCGGGGGCGATATCGGTTGCCTACACAATCTCTGGATTTGTGCAATCGATTACAGAGGGGGAAATTCACCGGGCGCTCAACCTAAAACGCATGAACCAAGAAATTGAAAATTTAGAGAACCACGTCATTATCTGCGGATTTGGTCGCATTGGTCAGATGCTAGCGGCCAAGCTAATCGAAGAACGCCGGCGGTTTGTGGTGATTGATAATGATTCAGAGCGGATTACCCTAGCCCGCGATCGTGGCTATTTGATGTATCAAGGCAACGCCACCGATGAAACAAGCCTGCAGGCCGCTCAAATCCACCGAGCGGCCGCCCTGGCCACCGTGCTGCCCAGCGATGCAGCCAATGTATTTATCACCCTGACAGCGCGGGAAATGAATTCCAGCTTGATGCTGCTGG
>JBCDFX010000062.1:0-13394 GCA_039177155.1 Cyanobacteria bacterium P01_H01_bin.119 | reverse complement strand
TGGGGCAGCGTCAGTATGCTCAAGGTCATCTGCCCGGTGCCCACTATTTAGATCTCAACCGGGATCTCTCTAGTCCAGTGCAGGCCCACGGTGGTCGCCATCCGCTGCCTGAGTTAGAACCGTTTCAGGCAAAACTGCGCGCCCTAGGGATCAATTCTGACCCGCCGTCCTACGTCGTCGCCTACGACGACTCCCGGTTTGCGTATTCATCTCGGGGGTGGTGGCTCTTAAGCTATCTTGGCCACCGTCAAGTTGCCGTTCTAGATGGCGGCATCGGCGGCTGGACAGCCGCAGGATTAGCCCTAACTGATGCAGTTCCCAAGGCTGTTTTGGGTAATTTTAGCGGTCAGCCCAACCCCGATTGGACGGTCGATATTAAAACGGTCAAAGCCCGTAAAGATCGCCCCGATACTGTTCTGATCGATTCGCGATCGCCCCAGCGCTACCGGGGCGAGCAGGAGCCCATCGACCCCATTGCGGGCAGCATTCCCGGTGCCGTAAACGTCTTTTGGCAAGAGGTTAGCAGTGAGCAAGGTATTCTGCGATCGCCCCAAGCGCTGCAGGCCCATTGGCAAACCCTAGCAGAGGCTAAGGAAGTGATTGTGTACTGCGGCTCCGGAGTTACCGCCTGTGTCAACTTGCTGTCCCAGCAGGTTGCTGGCATGCCTATGGCCAAACTCTACGTGGGGGGCTGGAGCGACTGGTGCTCCTATCTTTAGCGTTTTTCTCTAATCGGTGGGCTGCACCCGTTGACGAAAACTCTCTAACTCAATTACGTTCGAGATCCGCGCCGTCTGCCAAAGATCGTCAATCAGGTGACACAGGGGCGGGATCGCAACCATCACAAACTGACCCACGTTTTTTCCGGTCACCTTCATCACCTGGGGCATCTCAGACCAGTCGGGCATAATCCAGCCCACTTCATCCCCTGCCTCATCATTGAGCACAACCAGATGCTTATCTTTTAGCTGAGCGTCAAACCCGCTGCTGCGTAAAAAGTCCACAATTTTACGAATCGTTTGCAGCGATAAATTTCGCCGCAGCGCGTTAATGGCTCGAATCTCCACCACCTGCTCCCAGGTGTAGGCGAGCTGTCCACTATTGGCATCCGGCGGCGTAGGCACTACAATGCCGGTCTGCGCAAGATATCCTAGCCGCCAAGCGCTGGTCTTGGTCAGTGCCAGCACTTCCTGGCGGGTGAAGGTTTGCTGCAGAGCTGTATCAGAGGCTGAGGTTGGTGTCATATCAATCTGGGGGTGGAGGAGCAAGCGAATCAGATTGGAATTAGGCGCAAAAACTAGATGCAATAACTGGATGCAATGAGCCTGAACGACGCTTTTTGAGACAGCAAAGACAAGTATTCGGCAATGCTGGATAACAGCGCCAAGCCCAATTACTTTTCCACAGGCTGTGGATAACTCAGATCGGCGATCGCAGCCTTACTCTATCGGTAGCGGTTTATAGAGCGTTCTGCACCAAGAAAACGCTATATACAAGTTACGCAAGAAATCCACAAAACGGAAGAAGAACGCCTGTTCCACTTCTACGGTTTGGCCAAAACCTGGGACTGACTCTGCTTTTGAGTCCTCTGCAGGCTGCATCAAGAAATGTATCAGAGGACCGGTTTGAGTCCTCTTCACAAACTGCTCATATGGCAAAAATCGACCTGGAGCCTGCGGCGGCTGCGTATTTTCCGGTCGTAGGTGCCGGATAGGTTAGGTTGCTCCTCTAAAAAACTGCTTTTTTCTACGGAGTTGCTCGTACTGTCTAAGTATGTTCCGCAAACCTTTCCAACTTAAACGAGAATTGAGTGATCTCCCGAATCCATTACTGGTTAAAGCCTGAGTAAAGTCTTAGCAGAAAGGAAGACGTTTTATTTTGGCACTGCTAGTTTAAGTTTGTAAGCGAGTATAAGTGTTTATTGATACGCCCCCAGCTTACGTCGCTACCTTCAGGAAGCTCTACCGTACAGATTCACAAACGATTGCAAGACCTTTTAAGTTATGAAATCCAACAATCTTAAAAAAATTCTGGGCGTGTTGTCTGTGGCGACCTGTCTTGTTGCTGCTTCCGGCGGCAATGCCTACGCGATTCGGATTGATTTCGATGAGGCTGAGCTTCCAGGCTACGGCGAGGCTGTCACTGATCAGTTACAGGATGATTACGGTATCTCTTTTAGTGCAACCGATAAAAGTGGCAACAATAATAGAACGCTGTGGCTTTACGATACGGATTGTGATCCTAATGGTGGTTGCACGGGTGGCGATCCTGACTTGGCTACTGGAACCGGTAGCTATCGAAGCGGCGGTTACGACATTGAGTACAACACTCCCGAGCAGGGCAACGTACTGATTATTCAAGAAGAACGCAACGGTAATTTGCGGAATAACCCAGACGATGAGGCCAGGGGTGGCTGGATCAACGTTGCCTTTGACCAGGTCGTTGACTTTCGCAATATCGGCTTCCTCGATCTTGACGATGGCGACGATCCTACCTTCAAGTTTGAGTTTGCCAACGGCAGCACTCGCGAGTGGAAGTTTTCCGATGATGACGATGAGGTCAGCTTTGTCAGCTCCAACGGTAATGCCTATTCCTCTAAGCAGACTAAGAACGGCAGAACGACGGAAAATGCCAACAACTCTCTGCGTAACTACGATTTCTCTGGGCTAAGTGACGAAAACTTCAACTTTGCTGAGATTACAGGCTTTGGCGTACGGTTGCCCAGCAGCGGCGCGATCGCTTACTTAGAGTACTTTAAGCAGACGCCTGAAAAGCCTGCATCGGTACCTGAGCCTATGTCTGCCGCAGCTTTTGGTTTGTTTACGGTTGGTGCCTTTCGGCTTCTCAAAAAGAAGTCTGCTGAAAGCTAGAGTCAGCGGGTCATAAGGTCTCTTAGTTGGTTGTGTGTGAATTCAGTCGGAGGTTCTGAGTATTCGGGGCTTCCGGCTTTTTTATGCAGGGGTGCGTCAACCATCGCCGGAGTTTTGGGCAAAATGACTGTGATGACTGCCCCCAAACTATTAACCGCCATCGACTATGAGAGTCCTTGTTGTCAGCCACACCTATATCGTTGACCTCAACTGCGAGAAACTGCGTGCCCTTGCCGATATCGATGAATCGGTGGAAGTGACCATTGTGGTGCCCAAGCGCTGGAGGCCGGGCGGTGTGCAGAATCGCATTATTGAAACTCAGCCCCGCCAGGAGGGGCGGTTTAGGATTATCCCCGTATCCAACTTCAGCGAAAATAACCAGGGCCTGCTGGTATTTGGAGCCGACCTGATCAAGGTGCTGCGGGAGTTTCGTCCTCATATTATTCAGGTGGAGCAAGGATCGAAAGGGCTGGCCTATGCAGAGACGATGACGCTCAATCGCCTGCTGGGTCTAAAGGCCAAAAACGTCTTTTTTACCTGGTGGAACCTGCCCTATGAGCTAAAGTTTCCCGTTTCGCTGATCGAGAAATATACCCTAGGAGGAACCGACGGTGTTGTCGTTGGCAATCAGGATGGGGCAGATATTTTGCGCGATCGCGGCTACTCAGGGCCGATAAAAGTAATGCCCCAGCTCGGCGTAGACGACAAGCTGTTTAGCCCTCAAGAGCAGCCAGCGCTGAGAGAAAAACTGGGTATCCAGCCCGATGAGTTTGTAATTGGCTTTGTGGGCCGCTATGTGGAAGAAAAGGGGCTGCTCACCCTGGCTAAGGCAGTCACTCAACTGGGCGATCGCCCCTGGAAGTGGGTGCTGCTCGGTCGCGGCCCGCTCAAAGAGGCCGTAATCAAAACGGCTGAAGAGGCTGGCGTTGGCGATCGCCTGATTTGGGTAGAGAGCGTTCCCCACGACGATGTGCCTCGCTATATCAATCTAATGGATACCCTGGTGCTGCCCTCCGAGACCACTTACCGTTTTAAGACGCTGACGGCGGTAGGCTGGAAGGAACAGTTTGGGCACGTCATTATCGAAGCAATGGCCTGCCGGGTCCCCGTCATTGGCTCCGACTCTGGGGAAATTCCCTACGTTATCGGCGATGCCGGACTGGTTTTTCCTGAAGGTGACGCTACAGCCTTAGCAGATTGCCTTACCAAGCTGATCGATCAACCCGAAGTTAAACATCAAGTTGCCCAGAAGGGCTATGACCGGGCCATGGCCCAGTACACCAATCACGCCCT
The DNA here is from genome assembly GCA_039177155.1 of Cyanobacteria bacterium P01_H01_bin.119. Taxonomy (GTDB): domain Bacteria; phylum Cyanobacteriota; class Cyanobacteriia; order Phormidesmidales; family Phormidesmidaceae; genus JBCBZT01. The sequence continues at coordinate 9,231 of JBCDFX010000062.1, read as the reverse complement.
TGCCCTGCAGCAGCTAGCGTTCTACCAGTCCCTGGTCGGGACATAGAGCAGTCGAAGGGACGATTAGGACAAGGCTGCGAGTCAGATTACTTTTGGGTCAACAACCTCAGCGACCCTGAGTGGAGCGCACAATTTGAGCGAAGCGATGGAGCAGACACCAATCAGATTAGGAGGCTATGCGCCAGCTTGCCATTAAGCGATAGAACTTTAAGCGCCCTGACTGATATATAACCTCGGCAACTGTGCTGTTCGAGCGTAGAGGGTTTCTAGCTGGCTAATATTCTTGCTCAGAGTGTAGCGCTCCAGCACGCGCTGCCGAGCTTTTTGGCCCAGTAGAGCGGTCATTTCTGGGTGGTCGCGCAGCATCGGCAGCAGGGCCTGGAGCTGGGTGGACACCTTCTGTGTATCGATAATCACACCGGCTCCAGATTCTAAGACCTCGCCATCGGCTCCGGCATCCGTTGCCAGACAGGCCGCGCCGCAGGCCATGCCCTCCAATAGGGACAGAGATAACCCTTCGACGAGGGAGGGCAAAATAAATCCATCGGCTCCGCGCAGAATTTCAATTCGGCGCTGTTCGTCGGCAACAAACCCTAGCCAGGTAATATTGCGCTCTGAACCATAGAAGGCTCTTAGAGACGCCTGGAGAGGACCACTGCCAACAATCACTAAACGGCTGCGATCGCCCATCTTTGCGTGCTTCCAGCCCCGCAGCAGAGACTCCACATTTTTCTCTATAGACAGTCGGCCCTGGTAGACAAACAGCCGCTCGGCATTTAGCTCGGCCTTGATTGTAGAGGGTCCGGGGGAGTATTTTTGCGCGTCTACGCCGTTGGAAATCACCGCAACCCGGCTTTCCGGCACTCCAAGCTTAACCAGCAGTTCCTGCTGGAGCCGAGAAAAAACAATCACCTGGTCATAGTGGGCTAAGCACGGCGCATAAATCTGGTAAGTGAGATGTTGAGTGCCGGAGGTCAAATTCCGTCGTTTGCTGTCGAAGGGAGGGTGAAAGGTGGCAACTAGAGGAATATCTAGGGATTGACAAATTTCGGGCAGGCGAAAATCAAGCGGGGACAGGGTGAGAGAGGCGTGTACAAGGTCGGGCTTAAGGCGCTGGAGCGCCTGCACCAGCAGCTTACCGGAGCGAAACGAGGGCAGGGTTAAAATCTGAGACTTGAAAAAAAAAGGCAGGGATACTTCGTGTCGATCGGGGTGAGAATACTCTTCGCTGTTGGGCTGGGCAAAATGAAGAAAGGTTACCTGATGCCCTCGATCAAGCAGTGCATTCGTAATTTCTCGTCCGTAGGTTACATTGCCGCAAAATGGAGATTTTTTGCCAAGCCACGCGATATGCATGTAGTTAAACAAATAAAAGCGACTTAAAAAGAGCCATAGTCTCATAACACCATGACTTTTATAAGAATTTAACAAGTTAAGGGGAATTTACAGACGATTTGCCGCTGAATCTCCCGTATGGGTAACATACCAGGTCAGGAGTCCACCTCCGGCCATAAACGCTGCCAAGCCCAAGAAAACCGGGGTCAAACCAAAGGCGGTTTCGGCTAGTCCGGCTAAGGCCAGGGGCAGGGTAAGGGCAATATTGACCAGATTATTTTGTAGGCCAAAAACTTTGCCTCGCATAGCTTCTGGCGTTTTTTCTTGAATTGTGGTCTGCATCGGGATGCCAATAATGGCGGCAAAGATGCCCAGCAGCCCAATCAGGCTCAGGCAGGCCCAGAGGTTGGCAGTGGTAAAGGCAAGAGCAGATAGCGCACCTGCCATCCCAACAGAGCCCAGGGTGCCCAGGGACAGTCGTCGAAACCGCTGACCAAACTGCCCTATGACGGCAGCGCCAATGGCCATCCCTACACCGCCAGCGGCCAGCAGGACGCCAAATTGAGAAGAGCGCAAGCTGGGAATAACTTCGGCTAAGCGAACCGCCAACACTGCTAAAGCAGCAAATACGCAGAAAAGCATAACAAGCTGAATCAAAGCGCTGCGAATTTGACGGTGATTTTGGATATATAAAAAGCCATCGCGGATATCTTGCCAGGGATGGGGATGCTCAGTCTCAGCGTCCAAATCGCGCTCTTGGGTTTGCATCGTGAGGAGAATAATTCCGGCGATCGCGTAGCAGCCACCGACCAGTATATCTTTACCAACCCCGCTGCCGTGATCTAGGGGGACAAGCAGGCTATCTGCGATCGCCAACAGCGGCTCTCCCACCGCAAACCCAATGATGACAGAAGCCATCATGGTGGTTGTATATAAAGAATTGGCCGACAGCAGATGGCCCTTCTGAACGATTAGGGGAATCGTCGCCTGCTCTGCCGGGGCAAAATACTGGGTCAGCGTAGAGACGGCAAAGGTGACCAGCAGTAGCGCCCAAAAGCTAACCGGAAAGCCGGCCCAGTTTCCCCAGTCCTGAAACGTCCAAATCAACGGTGGAATGGCCACCACCAGGCCACCTCGCAGTAGGTTAGTGAGCACCAGCACGGGCTTCTTGCGCCAGCGGTCAACGTAGACGCCAGCCAGAGAGCCAAATAGCACTGCCGGAATGGTAAAGGCAATCATCACCGCCGAAACCCAGCCGCTAATAGTTTGCCCCGGTGACTCAAACTGACTAGAGATAATGGCAATCATCAGCACCAAATAGACCTTGTCTGCCATTTGAGAGAAGACCTGGCCCAGCCACAGGGTCAGAAAATTGCGGTTTTGCAATACGGGCCAGAATCCGGTGACAACGGGCTCAGTTGAGGGAGAGTCAGATTCCTGATGGGTCGGCGGTGCGGCAGCTTCAGGAGCAGTTGATTCATCCTGAAGGGGTGTTTGGGTCTCGGACTCTCGAAGCATAAAACTCACTGGACAATAACAGTGTCAATAATCAGTCAATAACGGTTGGGCAAAAGCGGCAGGCGATCTCTTATTAGCGCTTACACAGAGGTAAAGCAGGTATCAATTAGAGCCGCAGAGCGAATTGGTCGGTCAAACTGATACTGGGCATACTGACGGAGCACTCGCTCTATTCGTTGCCAGTATCGATGGGGGCCAATCCGAATTGAATCGGCGGCAACGGTTGGAGAAACGGGGGCCGCTGCAATCAACTCAGGCTGAGCGAGTTGCTGAAGCAGCAACAGCTCGGATGCACTGAGCTGGAAAATTTGCGCTGGCGAAGCTCTTCGGCCGCTGCTGGCTCGGCGAACCGCGTCAGCGGTGGCTGTTGCTGGCCGCTGCTGATCGGCGGCTTCGAGCCCGGCGTTACTATCTACGCTGCTGTTTGTATGATAACGGTCTGGGCGATCGCGGACGGTACGGAAATCAACGGATTTTTTAACCACTGGTTTAGCATTATTGGTCAGCCCCAGGGAGATTGAACCCGGATTTGAGGGCTCTGTAGCGGCTGTCTGCTCGGCGAACTGAGCAATTTCTGACAGCTGTACGGTGCCGCCAGCCACCAAACTAAAGCCAATTCGCCATTCCGGATTGCTTAAATCAGGCACTAGGGGCTGGCGGGTCAAACAGCACTGATGCACCTGGGGCGCAACCCCAGCTAGAGCCAGTAAATGAAAGGTAGCCTGGGCTAAGCAGGCCAAAGTCGAGGGGTTTGAGGCTCGCTCCAGCCGCTCTAAATGTTCAATTAGCAGACTGAAGAGCTCTGCTTGAGGCTGATCGCTTAGCGCCTGGCACAGCACCAGTTCGGCTAGATACTGGCTGGCCGTAAGCTTGGCTAAATCACCGCTAAGCTTGGGAAAAGACCGGCGCGTTTCGGCCTGGGTCACCTTATCTAAAGATTTGCCCTTGGCAATTAGCAGCTCGTTGACTACAAATAAACCGCTGCGCCCCCCCAAACGGGAATTATGCTTGCGAGCACCGGGGGCGATCGCCCGAATTAGCCCCTGCTCCTGAGTCAGAATCGTTAGCAGCCGGTCGGTTTCTCCCATGGGAGCGGCCTTAAGGTTAATACCAATAGCTTTGTAAGTGCGGCTCATAACTGGGCAGTGTCCCGCTGTTCTTGAATCAGCTCTGCCCCTCGGGAAGTGCCCAGCCGGGTTGCCCCCGCGGTAACTAAAGCGATCGCCTGTTCTCGGCTGCGAATACCGCCGGAGGCTTTGATGCCGATTTGCCCCCGAGTGATCTCAGCCAAAAGTTTGACATCGGCAACGGTTGCGCCGCCAAACCAGCCCGTGCTGGTTTTAAGGAACTGGACCCCAGCGTCTAGGCAGATTTCCGCAGCGAGGTGCTTCTCCGATTCGTTCAGCACCGCCATTTCCAGAATGGCTTTAACGGTTTGACCTGTGGCTTCGACAATTTCTGCCAGCTCTCGGTGCAGCGCTTTAGTTTCTCCGGTTTTTAGCCAGCTTAGGTTGATCACCACATCTAGCTCAGCGGCCCCGTTTTCAGCGGCCTCTTGAGCCTCGTACAGCTTAACCGCAGCAGTGCTGGCCCCTGTGGGAAAACCAATAACAGTGCACACTTGAGGCGCTTTACCGTGAAGCCGCTCAGCCGCCTGACGTACCGCGTTGGGATAGACGCATACGGCAGCAAAGCCGTGGCGATCGGCCAGGTCACAAGCGGCTAACACCGACTCTGGAGCTGCCGCTGGCGTCAGGACAGCTTGATCGATTAAAGGGGCAAGATCAATATCTTCTGGAGGCATCATCCGGCTTTAAGTGGGCTGGGCATAGGTTGTTTGATCCAGCTTGCCTGCGGCACAAATATCGCTGGGACAATGAGTTCACAACAAGCTGACCCGCAGTCTTGGTTCTCACTATGGACTTTAAAGGTTATGTAGCTGTTTTGGGGCAGATTGCCTATGATTATTAAGCAGATTTGCATCCTTGCATCCATTCTGCTTTTGCTCTCTAGCCCGCACCGGATTATCGGTTATTTACTGTGCCTGATAATTTTGATCCGTCACCGCTCTCCAATTCTGATCCAGCCCAGCCGTCTGAGGGTAAGCAGCGGCCCAAATCAAATCCTAACCCCTGGGTCGAGGCTGCCCAAACCTTGGGGTTGAGCCTGCTGCTGGCCTTTGGTATCCGTACTTTTGTGGCAGAGGCCCGGTATATTCCATCAGGCTCAATGCTGCCGACCCTAGAAATTAACGATCGGCTAGTTATCGAAAAAATTAGCTACCACTTTAATCCCCCAAAGCGGGGAGATATTGTGGTGTTTTGGCCGCCGGAAGAGGTGCAACCCAGCAGCGATCGCCGAGATGCCTTTATTAAACGAGTGGTTGGGCTACCTGGAGAAGAGGTGGCCGTATCCGATGGCAAAGTTTATATCAACGGTGTTGCATTAGAAGAGAGCTACATCAGAGCTGCGCCAGACTACACCATTGAGCCCGGCGTTGTTCCTGAAGGTCAATATCTGGTGCTGGGAGACAATCGCAACAACAGTCATGACAGCAGCAAGTGGAAGCTAGATGAAGGCGAGTGGGGATTTGTCCCGAAAGAAAATCTAATTGGCCGCGCCGTTGTTCGGTTTTGGCCCCCTAACCGAGTTGGGGGACTAGACTAGATAACCCTCTATCCAGCTTGCTTGCAGCACCGATATATCGCTGAGATGCTTAGCCGACAGCAAGCTGGCCCACAGTCCTGTTCTAACCGGACCGGCGACTGCCGTAGCCCTGGCCAGATTGGCTTACAAATTAGTTGGAGAGCGATCGAGGGCGCGATCGCCGCCGTAATCGGCTACGATTTGGTCATCGTACTCATCAGCGGTCTCCAGCACCTCAATGGCCGATGCCTCCAACTCTTGAGGATCACAGGTAGATCCGACAATGGTGTGTTCAAACAAAATATCGCCCTGCTCATTCACGGCAAAAGCGCCGAACCGCAGTGTGTCATTTTCTTGGAGTAAAAATCGCAGCAGATCGCTAGAGAGTCTTGCGCCACTCACCACCGTTGAGCGGACATTGATCACTGAGTCATCGTTACCCCAAGGATAAATATTCACTTCGACCCAAGCCGATCCCATAAACAAGCCAAATCCAGGCTCGTCTAGATTCTCCCAAGGGATATTGGTGAAAAGTTGGCTCATCCATCCCGCAACTTTTTCATAGCACGCTTTCTGCGCTTCTGTTTCAAATTCCACTGCCTTACTCCGCCACAGCCATTTCCCTGCTGCACTATAGCAGTCGTTCGGCACTCTTGGCCTTTGGGAAGATAAGATGCGACCAGGGCAAAATTTGAGGCCACCAACATCCCTCCGCTAAGACGGTTTACAGATTGCTATAGGCTATTGAGGGGGCGATCGCGGGTAAGACTCTAGGCAGCTATGGAAATCTTTGTCACGGGTGGCACCGGATTTGTGGGTGCCAATGTAATTCGGCTGCTGCTAGAGCAGGGGCATAGGGTCCGGGCTTTGGTTCGGCTGGGAAGCCGTTTGGATAATCTCCGGGGGTTAGATCTGACACTGATCAAAGGCGACCTAATGGATAGTGACCTATGGCGTTCTATGGCAGGATGTCAGGCGCTATTTCATATCGCGGCCCACTATTCTCTCTGGCAGCGCGATCGCGACGCCCTTTATCGCAGCAATGTTTTGGGCACGCGTAACTGCTTAGCTGCCGCAAAAAGAGCCGGCATTAGCCGAACGGTTTACACCAGCTCCGTGGCGGCAATTGGAACCCGTCCCGATGGCGCTCCGGTAGATGAGACCCATCAGTCGCCCCCCGAAAAGCTTATCGGCCACTACAAAAAATCAAAATACTGGGCTGAGCAGGAGGCTATCCAGGCGGCAAAGGCCGGACAGTCAGTTGTGATTGTGAACCCCACCAGCCCCATCGGGCCTTGGGATATTAAACCCACACCCACGGGCGACATTATCCTACGATTCCTGCGGCAGCAAATGCCGTTTTATATGGATACAGGGCTAAACTTTATCGACGTGCGGGATGTTGCCTGGGGCCATCTGCTGGCGCTGGAAAAAGGAACATCGGGCGATCGCTACATCCTAGGCCACCAAAATCTTTCCCTAAAGGCCCTGCTCGATAATCTGGCAACGCTAACCCAACTGGCTGCTCCTGCTCAATCCATTCCGGCTTGGATTCCGTTGACCACTGCCTGGATCGATGAAACACTGCTGTCGCGCCTTGGCAAATCCCCATCGGTGCCCCTTGATGGCGTGCGAATGGCTCAGAAAAAAATGTACTTTAAATCTACAAAAGCTGTGCAGGAGCTAGGGCTGCCCCAAACGCCTATTGAAGATGCCTTAAACCAGGCGATCGCTTGGTTTAGGCAAAACGGCTATGTGCTGACTTAAATTATCATCAGGCAGATTCCTTATCTTCTAATGATTAAGCTTGCCATTGCGTTTCTGGCCGAATCAATGCTTCACGGCGATCGGGCAGCGAGCCTTGCCAGACTTTAAATCGGCGATCGCCCCATTGCTTCACGGCGATCGGGCAGCGAGCCTTGCCAGACTTTAAATCGGCGATCGCCCCATTAACCTAGTCAAACGATAGCTTGATTTGAATATTATTTTTTTGCGGTGAATATGAGGCTTCGTTATCTTAATCCTCTGTAGGGGTACCTTGAGTTACAGGCAGTGTGAAATATTTACCGATATAGTTCGCATTGTATGCAGTGCGTCACCTGATTTACCAGCAGCCCGATTTTACCCGTGGTTAGATCTAGCTTTTTAAAGAGAGAGTAACATTCGTGGCATTTCTCCCCAATTCGAAGGTTGATACTCTGTCGCCGCCTGCTACCGCCGGATTGCCGCCGTCAGAACGCTTATCAGGCTGTATACAGCGGCTTCAGTCGGCTTTTGTTGCTCTCGGTGTTGCGATTACCGAGCGAGAGCTCGGCCAGATGGCAAAGCGTATTGTCAGAGCCATGGGCGGGCCCAATCGAAACTTTCATGATTTAGAGCATGCCTTTAAGGTAGCTGACGGCGGCGATGGCTTAGAAACCCTTGCAGCCCTGTTTCATGACGTGGTCTATGTGCAAATTGATGGCGATCTCAACCCTGAATTTGCGCCTCTGCTTACCCCATTTATAGAAGCCTCTGGCGGGCGGCAGATGGTTCGAGAGCAGATTGAGAATTTAGATGACTGTATTTTTGCGCTGGTGCTAACGATTTTTGATGTCCAGCTCGGACAGCACCTGGCAATGGAGCAAAATGAATTCTTGAGCGCCTTAGCAGCAGCTAAACAGCTTGAGGATGTTTTAGATGTAAAGGCGATCGCGGTTATTGTTGCCTGCATTGAAGCAACAATTCCATTTCGTCCCCCAACCCCAGACAGCCTGACGCCCAGCGATCTCCTCTACCAAAAGCTGGTCATAGCCAATGATAAATTTAGCCTCGGATGGGATGAAACTTATCTAGTTGCGGTAGTGCAGCGAGCTGTCAGAGTTTCTAACCGAGACGTGGAAAACTTTGCCTCTCAGTGGGCAGCAGATTTTTTGAGTAACACTTGGAACCTGCTGCCCGAATCGAATGCCTGTCTCCGAGACACCGAAAACTGTACCATTGGACAATACCGCCACGTGCTGGAGAAAACTGCCAGCTTTATGTACTACTTAAATGCGCCGCTGGTGTTTCGGCAGTTTCGAGGAGAGCCGGGAGCAGTAGACTTTGAGGGTTTGCTACAGCAAGCGAATAAAAATCTAGTAGTTGCCCGGCTGTATTTGAATATAAAACTGCTGGCGATCGCAATTTTAGAATCTTTGGCACACTGCTCTAAGGGATCTTCTCTAGAAAAGTTAAGTCAAATGAGCTTTGTGCAGGTTGCTAAGCGCGTAAAGCAATACCAAGACACGGTTCCTCCCGATGCGCCCTATAGGCCCCGTAATCTGCTTGAGCAAGAAGTCCTCGCATTGCTGCAAACAGGACGCTCCCAACCCTCTACCTTTGATTTAAGGTCTTCACCGATGGCAGCCTTTTTGGTAAAGCAGTTAGGTATGGACCAAATGGTGGCCCGCTTAGATCGAGCTAAAGCACTATTTCAAGACAACCTTTCCGCCAAAGACTTTTTATCCGAATTCGATCCAGAAGCGATCGCCCGAATTGAGCTAATGCTAATTCAAGCCTGCGGTTAACCTAACGTTTCACCAGGGCGGCCGCCAGTGAAGAGTGCTAATCCCTAACACCACTCAAAGCACCCGATCCTAATGTTTTTTGAGTTGAGTCAAGGCATCGGCCTTGTGCTGACAACAGTGATTGGCCGTTGCGCTCATTTGAACATTGTTGGGAAGTTTATCGAGGGTGATGGCCACTGCTTCA